>JBCBDK010000147.1:0-8106 GCA_038529675.1 Actinomycetota bacterium | reverse complement strand
TGGAGGCGGGGCACCGCGGTCCTGTGCGATCCTGACGGGATGTGCCGCAACATCACGACCCTGCGTGGCCTCGAGCCGTCAGCGACGTCCGAGGAGATCGAGGCCGGCGCGCGTCAATACGTGCGCAAGGTGAGTGGCGTGCAGAAGACATCGGCTGCGACCGAAGAACCGTTCGAGCGGGCGGTCGCCGAGATCGCGACGATCACCACCCGCCTCCTCACCGAGCTACCACCCCGCAAACAGCCACCGAAGACAGAGCCGCCGCTTCGTCGCCTCGCCCGCCGCTGACGGGGGCCGCCGCGACGCAGCGACACCTCGAACGGGCGCACGCCGGTGACGGGGGCCGCCGCGACGCAGCGACACCTCGAACAGGCGCAGGACACTCGATCGGCACAGCCAGCGTTCGGTCAGGCGCTGCGACCGACGAACGCGAGCATCGCGGTCAAGGGGCGATCGTCGACCGGCTCGAGCGCTGCACCGAACCCCGCGCGCTCGCGGACCTCGTCGGTCACGATCTGGCGATCCGCGGCATCGATGACCGCCACCAGGTCGTCGGTCAGGCCGTGGTCCTGCCCGGTGGCCTGCGCCAGGTCCCAGCCGTGGATCCCGAGGTCGAGCAGGTTGATCGTGCACGCTGCGATCGCTGGCATCTCTGCGGGCACACTCACCATCCCGTCGAGTGCACCGTCGAGCTGCCACGCCTCGGCGTTGCGACGGAACGCCTGGTCGATGGCGGCCATCGGATCGTCGCCGAGCAGATCGTCGATCCCGGCGACCGACGGCTCCTGCCGGCGGGCCCCGTCGCCCAGCAGCGTCGCGGTGAACGCCATGTGATTCACCAACTGACGAACGTCCCACTCCGAGCACGGCGTCGGCCGACGCCACTGGTCGGCAGCGACGCCTGCGACGAGTCGGCGGCCGTTCCGGTGAACGACGTCGAGGCGCTCGAGCAGTTGGTCGTGGGTCATCTGGCCGGACATCTTGTCCGCGATCTGGTCGGTCATGGCGGGCACCTCTCTCGATGTCGGGTCCGATCGAACTCGGTCGATCCAACCCATCAGTAAGTATTGACTTACGTTAGTATCTGCTTACCATATTGTCTAGAGTGATCGCATGGACGCTGTGGCACGAGCTCTCGCGGAACCGAACCGACGCACGATCCTGCGGATCGTGCGCGACGACGAGCGCACGGTCGGCGAGATCGCCGAGCAGCTGTCGATCAGCCGGCCGGCGGTGTCCCAGCACCTGCGAGTGCTCGAAGAGGCCGAACTCGTGACGATCCGACCACAGGGAACCCGCCGCTGGTACCGGGCGCGACCCGAGGGGCTCGGCGAACTGCGCTCGTGGATCGAGGACTTCTGGACCCAACAGCTCCTCGACCTCAAGCGCGAGGTGGAACAAGAGGTCTGGCGCAACCGGCGCCGACCGCAACCCGACACACACCACACGGAGGGACCCGACCGATGAATCCGACCGACACGTCACCACCGACCGACACGTCACCATCGGCCGAGCCGGGGGCGGCACCCCTCGTCGACCTCTCGATCACGATCGACGCACACCCCGACGTCGTGTTCGACTTCCTGGTCGATCCCCACAAAGCGTTCCGCTGGATGGGAATCGGCGGCGAGATCGACGCCCGACCCGGCGGCGCCTACCGGGTCGAGTACACCGACGACGACGTTGCCGTCGGCGCGTACGTCACGGTCGATCGACCACGGCTCGTGTCGTGGACCTGGGGCTGGGAAGGAAACGACGCGATCCCGCCCGGGTCGTCGCTTGTCGAGTTCTCGCTCCGAGCGGTCGGCGAGTCGACCGAGCTGACCGTGCGCCACACCGGCCTCCCCGACCCAGACGCCGCACGGCATCACCACGAGGGCTGGGCCCACTGGACCAGGCGGTTGGCGCTGGCCGCAGTCGGCCGCGACCCCGACGAGACGTCGGCGCCCGCAACCGACGCGCCACCCGGCCCCCTCCGGCCGGTGGCCGATCTCGGAGACGCCGATCTCGCCGTCGTTCGCATCGACATCGAGGCGTCCACCGAACAGGTCTTCGCCTTCTTCGCCGACCCGACGAAGTTGCTGCGCTGGTTCGGCGACGGCGGATCCGCCGACGTGACGCCGGGCGGCACGCTCGAGATCCGCTTCGGCGAGGGCGACGACGCCGCGGTCGGTGTCGGCGAGTTCGGCGAGATCGACCCACCCCACCTCATCACCTGGACGTGGGGCTGGCTCCACAGCGACGACATCCCACCGTCGTCCGGTGTCGTCCGTGTGCAGCTCGACTCCAACGGACCGACCACCACGGTCACGCTCACCCACACCGGCCTGCCCTCCGCCGGCCACGCCCGCGGCCAGACCGTCGGGTGGACGTACTTCGTTCGCCGCCTCGACGCGGTGGTCGGCGGCCGGGACCCATCGCTCGTGCCATTCGATCCGCCGAGCACGGACGGCTCGGCGGACGACGAGGAGCGCAGCGATGTCTGACGCTCGCGAGTTCCAACGATCACTCGACGAGCTCCGTGCCGCCGAACGCGACCTGATGTTGCAGCGCGAACGCGTCGCCGAGCAGCGACGTGCGTTGCCGGTCGCCGGCGTCGGCGAGGACTACGAGTTCGAGGAACTCGTCGCCGGCGCGGTGCGCCCGGTTCGGCTGAGCGAGCTGTTCACCGCACCGGACCGAACGCTGATCGTGTACCACTTCATGTACGGCAAGCGCCAGGAGTCGCCGTGTCCGATGTGCTCGGCCTGGGCTGACGGGTGGAACGCCGTGTCGGGTCAACTCGCCCGACGCGTCGACCTGGTCATCGCCGTAGCAGCGCCGATCGACGACTGGTCGAAGGTGGTCGAGCGCCGTGGGTGGACCGAACTGCGCCATGTGAGCGCCGCGCCGTCATCGTTCAAGGTCGACGTCGGCGGGGAGGACGCCGACGGCAACCAATCACCCTTCATCAGCACATGGACGCTCGATGCCGACGGCCGACCGCGGCAGCGCTACGGCGGCGCCGCCCGATACGACGACGAGCACTGGCGCGGCCTCGATCTGCTGTCACCGATCTGGCACCTGCTCGACCTCTGCCCCGAGGGCCGCGGCGACTTCATGCCGGTCACCTGACGCGTCACCGTGAGGACGCCGGCACGCGGAACAACGAGGAGGTACTCCGGCACGAACTCGCCCTCGTTTGGCGACAGAAGACCGTCGCCCACCCGTTCGTCGGGTCTGCGTCGGCGGTAGCGGCCGGAGCACCTACCTCGTTGTTGGACATCAGTTTGACGATGACCGGCCCGCTTGGCAAGGGCCGAAGGCCTCTGGCGCGCCGGGTCAGCTGTAGAACGGATTCTCGCCGGTCGTGTGATCGGTGAGGTCGCGCACCCGCTCGACTGCGTCGATCTGCTCGGCGAGCATCGTCTGGACGCCGTCGAGCATCGTCATCTTGCTCATCGAGCACCCGTGGCAACCGCCACCCATCGTGAGGTACGCAGTGCCCTCGCCGTCGTGACCGACGTAGGTGACGAACCCGCCGTGGGCGGCGAGCGCAGGATTGACCTCGGCGGAGATGACCGTCTCGATCTCGGCGGACAGCGCATCGCCCTGCGTGAGGCCCTCGACGCTCGGCGATGCCGGACGATTGGGGTTCCGGATGACCAGACCCTGGGTGGCGGTGAAGTCGAGCGTCGCGCCGGTGAGGAGCTCGACGTCGTCGGCCGGGATGATCACCTTGAGGCCCTCGTGCGTGCGCACCTCGTCGGTGAACGCCGCCTTCAGGTACTCCTCGAAGCTGAGGTCGTAGCGGAACTCCTCACCCGGCTGCGATGCGATCGCCAGCCGCAGGCCGAGTTCGTCGCCGTCGGGTTCATCGCTGCGCAGTTCCAGCAGCTGCTCGATCGCCTCGGGCGTCACCGTGATGATCGGCTCGCTGCTGTTGGACCCACCCGACTCGGCGGCCATCGCCTCCAGAGGACTCATGTTCCAAACGCTACCGTCAGGGTTCGTGAACCATGATGCGGAGCCCAGTGGCGACTCGAACGGGGCGGATGACGGGGGCGACGAGCCGCAGCGCGTCGATCACGCCGATGCGGCCACCTACCTCGCATCGATCACCGCCGACGCCGACCGGATCGCCGCGGCGTGGGAGGTCGGTCCACCGAGCGCACCGGTGACGGCCTGCCCCGGTTGGACCCTCCGCGATCTGCTCGTGCACACCGGCGCGGTCCATCGCTGGGCGACCCATGCGATCGTGCACGCGTCACCGCCCGACGGCGGGTTGTCGAGCGCGCCGGACGACGGCGCCGAACTCGGCGTCTGGTTGCGCGAGGGTGCGAATGCCCTCGTCGACGCACTCGACGATCTCGACCCCGACGGAGAGACCTGGCATCCGTTCCCGATCGAACGACGCGGCTGGGTCTGGGCGAGGCGCCAGGCGATCGAAACGATGCTCCACCGGTTCGATGCCGAGACCGCCGTCGGGTCGACCTCGACGTTGCGACCCGACCTCGCCGTCGTCGGGGTCCACGAGTGTCTCGAGGTCGGGTATCCGCGTGCAACCACCCGGGACGGTCTCTCCTACCCCGGCGCGAGCCTGCACATCCACTGCACCGACGACGAGCTGCCCGCCGGATGGGGCGAGTGGCTGTTGCGTGTCGTCGGGGGCGACTACGTACTCACGACGGAGCACGCCAAGGGAGACGCGGCACTGCGTGGGCGGGCCGAGGACGTCCTGCTCGTGCTCATGGGCCGACGCGACCGCGACGTGCTCGACGTCGTCGGTGACGACGCCGCCGCAGCGGCCTGGCTCGAACTCCCCGCCTGGTGACCGACCCGGTACCGGGATCGGCGACGTCACCACCACGCCGTCGCCCTGCCGCTGGACGGCCCGTCGGCCTGATCGCGGTCATCGTGGCGGTGCTGTCCTTCAGCCTCTCGACCCCGATCGTCAAATGGGCGGGCGAGACCGGCGTCGTGCTCGCCTTCTGGCGGATGTGGCTCTCGGTCGCCCTCTGGTGGATCGTGCTGACCGTCTTCCGTCAGCGGCGTCCCGGCGAGGTGACATATCCGTCCGTGGAAGCGTGGCGGCTGGTCCTGCCGAGCGGCCTCCTCTTCGGGCTCAACATCTCGCTGCTCTTCACCGCCGTGACGCGGACGAGCATCGCCCACGCCGAGTTCATCGGTGTTCTCACGCCGCTCTTGGCGGTGCCGGCCGGGTCGTTGCTGTTCGGCGAACGTCCGAACTGGGGCGCCCTGCGCTTCGGCGTGATCTCCCTCGTCGGTGTCGCGCTCGTCTTGTTCTTCGCCCCGGTCGGTGGCGCGGCGACACTCGAAGGTGACCTGATCATGGTCGGTGTGCTCTGCGTGTGGACGTCCTACCTGCTCCTCACCAAGCGAGCCCGCGCCCGTGGCGTCGACACGATGACGTTCATGGCGTGCATGATGCCCCTCGGTCTGCTCACCGCCGTGCCGATGACGATGCTGCTCGCCGCGGACGAGGTGCTCTCGATGAGCGGCCGGGGTTGGTTCGTCGCCGGCGTCCTCGCCGTCCTCACGGGCATGGTGGCACACGGCTGCATCGCGTTCGCACAACAGCACCTGCCGCTGGCGACGATCACGGTCATGCAGACGTCGCAGCCGGCACTGGCCGTGCTCTTCGCGTTCATGATCCTCGGCGAGGAGGTCCGCCCGATGCAGGTCCTCGGCATGGCACTGGTGATCTCCGGGATCACCCTCTTCACGCTGCGCGCCACCCGCTGATCGCCACCCACGGCCGGACCGGGTCGTTCGGCCCTGTTCAGCGGTCGGAACGAGGGCGCGCGATGGAGGCGAACGGCCAGGAGATCACCAGAACGGGAGGTCTGTCATGAAACCCCTCCGCACCGTCGTCCTCGTCCTCGGTTGCCTGCTCCTGCTTCCCAGCGTCGCGCTCCTGTTCGGTGGCGGCGCGCTCGGCGTCGGGTATGCGATCGCTCGGGACGACGACGGCTACGTCGAGGTGGGGCTCGATCGGCTCCAGACCGACACGGCGGCAATCCGCTCGGAGGAGGCCGACTTCCTCACCGATCCGGGCTCGCCGGACTGGGTGATCGACTTCATCGACGTCGACATCCGGATCGCTGCGACGGCAGTCGACGGCGACGACGTCTTCGTCGGCATCGCCCGTGAGGCCGACGTCGAGGACTTCCTCACCGGCGTCGCGCACGACGTGATCGTCGAGGTCGACTCGACGACGCCCGAGTACGAACGGGCGGCCGGGACGACGACGGGAGTCTCCCCACGCGACACCGACATCTGGGTCGCGAGCGCGTCCGGGCTCGAGCCCACGCTGGAGTGGGAGTGGGACAGCGGTTCGTGGGCCGCCGTGCTGATGAACGCAGACGGATCGCCCGGCGTCGCCGCCGACGTGGACGTGGGCGGCAAGTCGGGCGCGATCATCCCGATCGCGATCTCGATGATCGCCTTCGGTGTCATCGGCGTCGCACTCGGTGTCGGCCTCATCGTCGTGGCCACCCGGCGGACGGGCGCCCACGCGGAGCGGCCCACCACCGCACCGTCGGCGGTCGCCGGCATCGGTGAACCCTCGGCCACCCAGGAGCACCCGGTCGCACTCACCGCACGACTCGACGCCGAGCTCTCCCGTTGGAAGTGGCTGGTCAAGTGGATCCTGGCAATCCCCCACTTCATCGTCCTGGTCGTGCTGTGGATCGCCTTCGTCGTCATGACGTTCGTGGCCGGGGTCGCCATCTTGTTCACCGGCCGCTACCCCCATCGCATCTTCGAGTTCAACCTCGGCGTGCTCCGCTGGTCGTGGCGGGTGAACTACTACGCCGGCAGCGGCGGGCTCGGCACGGATCGGTACCCGCCGTTCAGCCTCGGTCGTGAGCCGGACTATCCGGCCGTGCTCGACATCGCGTATCCGGAACAGCTGTCCCGTGGCCTCGTGCTGGTCAAGTGGTGGCTGCTCGCCATCCCGCACTACGTGATCCTGGCCGTCCTGCTCGGCGGGGCGATCGGCTGGACCGACGACAGCGACGGATGGCGTGTCGGCCTGCCGGGCGGACTGCTCGGTGTGTTCGTGCTGATCGCAGCGATCACGCTGCTGATCACCGACCGGTACCCGAAGTCGCTCTTCGACCTCGTCGTCGGCTTCAACCGGTGGGTCTACCGGGTGGTCGCCTACGCGGCGTTGATAACCGACCGGTACCCGCCGTTCCGCCTCGATCAGGGCGGCGATGAACCGAGCGGTCTCCCGCCGGCACCGACCCCGACACCGACGCCCGCGGCGATGCGCGAGTCGGAGTCGAGTGAGTCTGAGACGAGTGAGCGCGAGACGAGCGAGCACGAGACGAGTGAGTCCGAGACGAGTGAGCGCGACACAGCGCTGCCGCCGCCGGTCCCGCCCGACCACTCGTCTCGGAGCCAGCGGTAATCCCCGAACACGGTCCGCTGGCCGGTGAGATGCCGGCGCGTTGAGGTCGCGCGCCCACGTCGTCTGTCAGAATCGGGCGTGATGCCAACTGCAGTTCCGCCCGCCGGCGCCGTCGTGGTCGGGGCCGGGGTCATCGGCACCGCCGTCGCCTTCGAGCTGGCCCGACGCGGCCACCGAGTGGTGTGTGTGGACAAGGGTCCGGGGCCGGGGTACGGCTCGACCAGTGCCTCCAGCGCGGTCATCCGGTTCAGCTACTCCACCCCGACCGGCGTCGCCGCGGCCTGGGAAGGCATGCACTACTGGAAGCACTGGGTCGACTACCTCGGGTGCGACGACGAGCTCGGCCACGCCCGACTGATCCAGTGCGGCATGGCGCTGCTCATCGCCGATGCCCGGGGTCACCACGAGCGGGTGCAGCCGATCTGGGATCGACTCGGCGTGCCCTACGAGCACTGGGATCTCGATGAGCTCCGGCGACGGATGCCCGCATTCGATGTACGCCGCTTCGGTCCGCCGGCGCGAGCAGATCAGCCCGACTTCTGGAACGACCCGGACGGCGAGCACCTCGGCGCGCTCTACTCCCCGGACGCCGGTTACGTCGACGACCCGCAGCTCGCGGCCCACAACCTGATGCGAGCCGCCGGGGCCGTGGGCGCCACGTTCCGCTTCCGGTCCAAGGTCGTCGGATT
>JBCBDK010000146.1:1578-8121 GCA_038529675.1 Actinomycetota bacterium | reverse complement strand
CGGCGTAGCGGACTTGGAAAAGGACTCAGCTCGCTGATCCCACAGGACGCTGCGGCAGGTGGCGCGCTCGGCGACGCACAGCTGATCGACGTGACGACGGCCTCGGTGGTGCCGAACCCGAACCAGCCCCGCGAGCACTTCGACGAGGAGGCGCTGGTCGAGTTGGCCGCGTCGATCGCGGAGATGGGTGTCTTGCAGCCGATTCTCGTGCGGGAGATCGACGACGATCAGTACGAACTGATCGCGGGGGAGCGGCGATGGCGCGCAACGCAACGGGCAGGCTTGGCCACGATCCCGGCCATCGTCCGGCAGACGACGGATCTCAGCTCGGTCGAGCAGGCGCTCGTCGAGAATCTGCATCGCCAAGACCTCACGCCGCTGGAGGAGGCAGCTGCGTATCAGCAGCTGCTCGAGGACTTCGAGCTGACCCATGAGCAACTCTCGGAACGCGTCGGTCGGAGTCGGTCGGCGATCACGAACACGATCCGGCTGCTCGGGCTGCCGCCTGCGGTGCAGAGTCTGCTCGCCGATGGGCAGCTGTCGGCTGGCCACGCTCGAGCCTTGCTCGGGACCCCCGACCGCGCTCGCCAGGAGGAGCTCGCGAAGCAGGCTGCCGAGGAGGGCTGGTCGGTCCGTGCGGTCGAGCAGGCGATCAAGGGACCCACCGATGCCGGTGCGAACGGTGACGATGACCCCGCCGACGCTTCCAGTGCGGCGGGCGGCGCCGACGGCGACCGCAGCGATCAGATCGATGGGGCCGGGTTGACACCGGCGACGACCTTGCGGCCCCCCGGGCTGCTCGAACTCGAGGAGCTGCTCGCCGAACACCTGCAGACACGCGTGGCCGTCAAATTGGGTGCGAAGCGGGGCCGGGTGTCGATCGACTTCGCCGATCTGGAAGATCTTGAACGAATCTATCGTCAAATGACGGGCATGTAGTTATCCACAAACTCTCCACATGTTGTGGAGAGTCTAGGACTCACCTCGCGCGTGACGGTGAGACTTGTCCACACCCCACGCCGAAATCCGAGGGTGGACGAGCCGTTTCGCGCCGACATCCACGACGCGACGTGGCGTTTCGCGCCCTCGACCTCACGTTTCGTCAGGATGACGTCAAGGTGTCCGTGAGGGAAACACACAAGCTGTGGATCAAGGTGTGGACAACGAGGACGGGTCGACGAGCGGCGCGTCGTTCCAGTCGGTGACCGCAGCCAGGATCGCCGTGGTGATGCGGTCGGTCGAATCGACCACGTCGCGCACCGGGCCGAGCGAACACAACACCGCCGGCATCCGCGTTTCGCGCAGGACGGGGAGCCGCATGCCCTGTGGTGTCGGGGGCTTGGTGAACACGGCGGCCAAGCGGTTCGTGACGTGGACCGCGAGCGTCCGCCCACCGATCGACTCGAAGGTCGGGACGGCGAAGTACGACACGGAGTTGTCGTCGTCGGTCCGAGCCTCGAAGCCGAGATAGACGGTGGCGCCGAAGCGGTTGGCGGCCGCCGCCTGCGCCGTCGCCTCGTACTCGTCGGTCGACATCACGGTGGCACCGGCGTGGCGAAGCGCACGGGCGACCGATCGGGCCACGCTGCTGAGGCCACCGAACTGGCCGACGACGATGCGCAGCGCCGACATGGCGGCTCGCTGCTCGATGCCCGCGGCTTCACGGACCGAGGCGACACCGGGCCCGGAGCCGCTCTGGCGTCGGACGAGTTCGAGCGTCTGGACCGTGCGTGGGCCGCAGACGGCGTCCGCGGAGAGCCCCGAGTTCTGTTGGAAGTCCTCCAGCGCACGGGACGTGGCGGGCCCGAGGATGCCGTCGGGGCGTCCGCAGTCGAACCCGAGATGGTTGAGGCTGGCCTGGAGCTCGGCGACGTCGTCGCCGCGGGTCATCGGAGCGGTCAGCACCAGCAGGCGGTCGCCGAGGCGCCACCCGGCTTCGACCAGCGCGAGCCAGGTCGGCTCATCGCAGTCGCCGGTCACCCGCAGCCCGCGAGCGTCCTGGAACCGCGTGATCGCAGCACTCGTCGACGCACAGAACAAACCCGCCTCGGCACCGTCGGGCGCGAACCCCGCGGCGCCGAGGCGGCGTTGCAGATCTCGGATGGCGTCGCCGCGCTGGCCGCGGGTCAGTGGGAAGTGCCCAGGAATCCGTCGATCTCCTCGAGGAAGGCAGCCTTGGACTTCGCACCGGTGATGCGGCCGACGACCTCGCCCTTGTCGAAGACGATGAGCGTCGGGATCGACATGACACTGAACTTCATCGCGACATCGGAGTTGTCGTCGACGTTGAGCTTGGAGACCGACAGGTCGTCACGCTCCTCGGCGATCTCGCCCAGGATCGGTGCGATCTTCTTGCACGGTCCGCACCACTCGGCCCAGAAGTCGACGATGACGGGCTTGTCGGACGCGCCGATCGTCTCGTCGAACGTGGCGGTGCTGAGATCGGTGATGCCGTTGGCCATGTTGCTGCTCTTTCGTGTCGTCGGCCGGGGCCGCGCCGTGGGATCGGCGTGTGATGTCCGCCGGTTGTCGGCGTGCTGCGCGGGTACAACCGCGACGCGGTGACCCGCATTCCCGAGCGTACCCGCCGGCCCGCGTCGGGGGCCCGACCCGACCAATACCGAGCGCGAGTGCGGGGCTGCGGTGCGTCCGATCGGTCGGGCGGGCCAGCGGGGCCGGCGTGCAGGGAGCTACTGGCTCTCGAGCCAGCGCTCGGCGTCGATCGCCGCCATGCAGCCCGAGCCCGCCGCGGTGATCGCCTGGCGGTACACGTGGTCCTTCACGTCGCCGCAGGCGAACACCCCGGGCACGTTGGTGTACGTGGAGTCGGGGCGGGTCACCAGGTAGCCGGTGTCCTCCTCCATGTCGAGCACACCACGGAACAGGTCGGTGTTCGGCTGATGGCCGATGGCGATGAACAGCCCGGTGATGCCCATCGTGGCGGTGTCGCCGGTCTGGTTGTTCACGATCTCGACGCCCTCGACCTTGTCGTCGCCGAGGATCGTGGTGACGCTCGTGTTCCACACGAACTCGATCTTCGGGTTCGCGTGCGCGCGCTCCTGCATGATCTTCGAGGCGCGCAGCTCGTCACGACGGACGATGACGTTGACCTTGTCGGCGAACTTGGTGAGGAACAACGCCTCTTCGAGCGCCGAGTCGCCGCCGCCGACGACGCCGATCTCCTGACCGCGGAAGAAGAAGCCGTCGCAGGTGGCGCACGTCGACAGCCCGTGGCCGATGAGGCGTTCCTCCTCGGGCAGACCGAGCATCAGCGACTGTGCGCCGGTCGAGACGATGACGGTCTGGGCCCGGTAGGCGGTGCCGGTCGAGGTGGTGACGGTGAAGGGCCGCTCGGAGAAGTCGACGTCGGCGACCTTCTCGGTGACGACCTCGGTTCCGAAACGTTCGGCCTGGGCCCGCATCTCGGCCATCAGGTCGGGGCCCATGATCCCGTCGCGGAATCCCGGGAAGTTCTCGACCTCGGTGGTGAGCATGAGCTGCCCGCCGGGCTGATCGGAGGTGGACGACGGTTCACCCTCGATGAGCAGGGGTGACAGGCTCGCCCGGGCGGTGTAGATGGCGGCGGTGAGGCCCGCGGGGCCCGAACCGATGATGACGACGTCGCGCACGTCGGACATGGGGATCTCCGTGATCTGCGTGAAGGAATCTGCGTGGGAAGTAGGGAACGAGAGCGCCGGATGCGCAGCCGTTCAGCCCGCGTTGCGCTTCTTGAACAAGAACAACCCGATGAGCGACAAGATTCCGCCGACGGCGAAGTAGCTCACGTACACCGCGCGCTCGCGGCTCATCCAGCTGTCGAACGCGAGGTCCTGCAGCATGCGCGTCATCGTGATCAGCACGAGCACGAGGGCGAGGAGACCCAGGAAGATCGCCAGCAGGCCGAACACGAGGCCGCGTGCGGCCAGCACCGCGGGCTTGGTGGTCTTCGCCTTGACGTTGTCGACGAGCTTGACCACCTGTTCGGTGGTGCTCTCCGCCCAGTTCGGATCGGTCAAGGGATTCCCCGGCATGGCGGGCGAGGCTACCCGCCTGGCAGCCCGACGGCCAGAAGAACCAGTGAGCGATGCCCGGTCGGTGGTCGTGTCCGATCAGGGAGCGTCAGTCGTGACCGGTTCGGCAGCCTGCGCGGCGAGGAACTCCTCCTCGGTCGGTAACACGGCGTCGAGCACGACCTCGCAGTCGTCTCGGTACGCGTAGGCGACGCCGTCGTCGAGGTCGACGCCGACGGTCAGGATCTCGCCGTCGATGATCGCCGGTTCGGCGAGTCGGTCGATCCCGAGCCCATCAGGGGGCTCCTCCCCGCACGCCGTGAACGGGGCCTCGAGATCCACGCCGCCGTCGGGGTCCGGGGCGTACGCCGCCGGTGCGGCGAAGTCCGCCAGGTCCTGGGCGTTGCGGAGCTCGACGAGGTCGACTTCGGCGGGCGGGTCGTCGGCTGCCGACACCGAGTCGTCGCCGTCGGCCGCCTCCTCGGCTGGTTCGTCGGCCGGTTCGTCCGCGTCGAACGCGGCGTCGTCCGACATGGCGTCGTCCTCGGCGGGCTCCTCCATCGCGTCGTCGGATTCCTCGGCGACCTCGGCAGATTCGGCAGCGACTGCGTCCTGCGCGACCTCGCCTGTGTCGATGTCTCGCAGCTCGTCGCTGCCGGTGTTCCCACCCTCGAACTCGGTCGCGATGTCGCTCTCGGCGGGGCCGATCGCGCTGTCCTCCTCGGCCGGCTCTTCGGCTGCGGCGTCGTCGGCACTGAAGTCGGCGTCGTCGTCACCGCCGACGATCACACCTCGCACGACCGCACCGACCCCGGCGAGCACGACGAGCCCGGCGGCGGCGCCGAGGAGCAGGCGGCTGCGATCGCCGGATGTCCGCTCGGCACGGCGTCGGGTCCGTCGGTCGCGCACGGTCGAGATCGGCGTAGCCGCTGCAAGCCCGGGGGCGGCGTCGCCGGCGGCGAGCTGGTCCCAGACGTCGAGTGCGGCAGCGAGGTGGGATTCGCGGGTGGAGACCGGTGCCGGCTCGATGTCGGCCATGACGATCGCGCGGACCTGTCGGATCCGGTCGACCTCGGCGAGCAACTCGGGGTCGCCTTCCACCCGGGCGCGCTCGTCGGGCGTGACCTCGCCGTCGAGGTACGCGCTCGCCAGGAGCTCGTCCTGGGTCGGGTCGTCGGTCATGTCGGTCATGTCGAATCGTTTGGACGCTCGGAGTGCCCGTTCCGGTTCCCGCGTTCGCGCGATGTTTCGTGCGTCACATCGTGGTTGCGGCCGCGGCCGGCGATGTCGTTCGTGTCGAGGGGGTCGGCGGGGAGAGGGGTGGTCGAGTCGGGGTCGATGTCGGGCAGTTCGTCGACGCGCAGTCGTGCTGCGAGCTGCTTGCGGCCGCGAGCGATCCGCGATTTGACCGTACCGACGGGCACGTCGAGCACGTCGGCGATCTCTGCGTAGTCCAGGTCGCCCACGTCGCGTAGTACCACCGCCGTGCGGAAGTCGTCGTCGATGCCGTCGAACGCCTCGTCGAGTGCGAGGCGGTCGGCGACGGCGTCGACCTCGCGGTTGGCGAGCGGGTCGGGCCGACGCTGCTCGGGTGGCGTCTCGTCGCCGGTCGAGTCGATCGAGTGGAGCATCGGTCGCCGCTTGCGCCGGCGCAGTTCGTCGAGCGCTGCGTTGGTGGCGATGCGGTACGCCCAGGTACCGAACGACGACCGCCCGTCGAACGTCGGGAGGTTCTTGACGATCTTGATCAGTGCTTCCTGGCAGGCGTCGTCGGCGTCGCGCGAGCCGCCGGCGATCCGGGTCGTGACCGCATGGATGCGGTCGTAGTGGCGTCGCAGCAGCTGGTCGAGCGCGAACCGGTCACCGTTGCGAGCAGCTTCGACGAGCTCGAGATCATCGGTCTGCACGGCGATGCGCCGAGCGTAACGAAGGTGTCGCGGCCGATCCGGGCAATCTCCGGTCGGCTCGCGTCGCCACCGTCGTGGCGGTGACCCGCTCCGATGCGAGTCAGCTGAGGCGGACGTCCGCGAGCGCCCCGCGGTACGGGCGAGCGTCGCTGCAGGCAGGGTCGGGGCCGAGGCGTTGCACGAGCACGAGGAGGTGACGGACCGGTCCTGCCGGTACAGGTGACGTGAACGTGGTCGGCTGCGCCCCGTCGACCGGCCGGGTGAGGAGCGGTGCTCCCCAATCGTCGAGGTCGGCTGGCACGGTGTCCGCGTCGCTGGCGTAGAACTGCACGACGCTGGGCGCGTGCGCCACGTCGACGTTGACCCCGCGAGCTGCTGCGGCATCGAGCGTGACGACGACGCCGACACCGCGCTTGCCGCCCATCCACTCGTTGTCGTAGCACGAGGTGCGCCACGCGGTCGTCGGGTCGCCGTCGAGGGCGTCGGCCACCCGGTCGTCGCCCTCCACCCCGTCGTCGCCGTCGGGGTCGTAGGTGCGGATCGACTCGATGCGCACCGCCGCGGGATCGGCGGCGACGTCGGTGGTCGCTGCGTCGGTGGTCGCTGCGTCGGTGGTCGCCTCGTCG
>JBCBDK010000146.1:0-1568 GCA_038529675.1 Actinomycetota bacterium | reverse complement strand
CGGGCGAACCGGTCGCAACCGGGGTGTCGGCGCGACTGTCGGTGTCGGTCGGCGCCGCGTCCTCGGCGGGCTGTTCCGTCGCCGGCTCGGACGCTCCGGCGTTCGGGAGTGCGGAGGTCGGAGCGCTGCCGTTCTGCTCGCCACCGAACCCGATTGCGAGCGCGATGACGACGGCGAGGACCGCGGCGATCAGGATCAGCCCGCCGATGATCGTGAGTGAGGGTGTCCACGACTGGCCCAGTCCCTTGGCCGGCGGCGCGTGGATTCGCTGGCCGACCGGTGGGGTGGGGTCGTCCCGACGAAGCGGTTGCCCGGCCGAGACACCGGCAGCGACACTCGTCGCCGGGCCGAGCGGATCGGGCGGGCCGAGTGGTGCCCGGCTGCCGATCTGGTCGTCGGGGTGGACGCGAGTGGTGGGGGTGCGGCCGGTGACATGATCGGGCTGGCCCGGGATCCGCGCCGTGCCGTCGGTGAGCGGCGCCCCGGCCGCGCTCGCACGATCGGTCCGTCCGGCGGCGCCGGCCAGATCGGGACGGCGCGTCGGGCGACTCGGCGAGCGCCGCGACGACTTCTGCTGCTTGCCGTGTGGGGGCGTGTTGCCACGCACCGCACGATGGCGATCGCCCGCACGCCCGCGCAGATCCGATGGCGCCCGCACGAGCCGGCCGGCGGAGAACGGAGCGACCGGCGAGCGTTCGGGCTCGTCGCCCGGGTGCGTCGGATCGACCTGGGGCGGCCCCTCGGCGCGGGCCAACTCGAGTTCGGCGATCAACTCGGTGCCGGTCGCCGGTCGACGGTCCGGGTTGCGAGCGAGCAGGTCGTGGATGGTGTCGACCAGGCGGCGCGGCAAGGTGGCCCGGAGCTGGGTGAGGTCGGTCGGGTCACGCTGCAGGCGTGCGAGCGCGGTGTCCGCGTCGGTCTCGCCGAGGAACGGCACCCGACCAGCGAGGCACTCGTAGAGCACCAGGCCGAGCGAGTAGAGGTCGGCGCGCCCGTCGAGCTTCTTACCCCGCACCTGCTCGGGGGACAGGTACTTCGCCGTCCCCATCATGATGTTGTCACTGGTCAGGTCGTCCGAGCCGTCGCCGTGGAGGCCTTTGGCGATGCCGAAGTCGGTGAGCAGCACGCGTCCGTCGGGGGTGATCATGATGTTCGCGGGTTTGACGTCGCGGTGGACGAAGCCGGCGTGGTGGGCGTGGTCGAGCGCACCGGCGACCGCAGTGCCGATGTGGCAGGTGAGCTCGGGCGAGAGCCGCTTCTGTGCATCGAGGAGCTGGCGCAGGCTCTTGCCCTCGACCAGCTGCATCACGACCGCCTGGCGGCCGTCCTGTTCGAACACGTCGTGAACGGCGACGATGTTGCCGTGGTCGAGGCTGGCCGCTGCGACCGCCTCGCGGCGGAACCGTTCGGCCACGATCTCGTCGGTCGCCAGGTTCGGCTTGAGCCACTTGACCGCGACCTTGCGGTCGAGCGTCAGATCGATCGCCAACCACACCTCGGCCATGCCCCCTTGGGCAAGGCGTCGCTGCAGCTCATACCGGCCGGCGATGACGGTGGGCGTGGACGCG
>JBCBDK010000145.1:0-8165 GCA_038529675.1 Actinomycetota bacterium | reverse complement strand
CTAATTCGGAGACGACCGGTGGGGCAGCCACCCCAACGCCGCCGAGGCCCCACACCTCCACACGCGCTACCGAGAGGTCGACAACGAAAACTTCGACGCCGGGGCGCCGAAGTCGCTCAGCGCCGCCGCGAACGCCGACGTCGACGCCGAGTCCAGCGCCGTTGCCGTCGAGCACAGCACCGCGCACGGTGAGTTCAAGCCGCACGAGTCGCCACCGTTCATGCTCATCCCGCTGGTCGTGCTCGCCGGCCTGTCGATCGTCGGCGGTGTGATCCAGCTCCCGTCACTCGGGATCATCCCGAAGGACTGGCAGCACAAGCTGCTCGACTGGCTGCATCCGGTCGTCGAGTTCGGTGAGGCCGCGGAGGAGCGTGGGATCGGCGAGGCGATCATCAAGGGCACGACCGCCAGCGACAACAAGGTGGCGCTCATCTTCGTCGCCATCGCCTGTGCGGTCATCGGGATCGTCGCGGCGTGGATGGTCTACGAGAAGCAGCGTGCCAAGCCGTTCGAACCCGAGCTGCTCGCTCGCGGCTGGCGCTACGACGAGACGATCTCCCGCTTCATGGGCGGCCCGGGTCGACTCGGCTTCCAGAAGACGGCCGACTTCGACAAGGGCGTCGTCGACGGCGGCGTCAACGGCGTCGCCGCGCTCGTCCGCATGGTCGCATCGCAGGCCCGACACGCACAGACCGGCTTCGTGCGCCAGTACGCCGGTGTGATCGGTGTGGGCGTGATCCTCCTGCTCGTCTGGTTCGTGGTGATTCGAGGAATCCTGTGATTGCTGCCGGTGGCGCCGCAGGCGCCTTCCCCATCCTCTCCGCGTTGATCTTCACGCCGATGATCGGCTCGGTGCTGGTCACGCTCACCAGGAAGAGCCGGCCCGAGTACGCCAAGCTGTTCGGCCTGCTGTTCAGCGTGGTCACCGGCGCGATGTCGATCTGGCTCCTCGCGTCGTTCGACACCAGCGACTCGGGCTTCCAGTTCACGTCGCAGCACGAGTGGATCGAGGCATGGGGCATCGGGTGGAACCTCGGCGTCGACGGCATCTCGCTGTTCCTCGTGGTGCTGACCGGCGTGCTGTTCCCGTTGGCGATCGCCGGCATCGACCCGCATCACGACGAGAAGCCGTACCTCGCCTGGATGCTGATGCTCCAGGCGGGCGTGATGGGCTCGTTCGTTGCCCTCGACCTGTTCCTGTTCTTCATCTTCTTCGAGATCGTGCTCGTGCCGATGTACTTCCTCATCGGTGGTTGGGGGTACGAGGGACGCGAGTACGCGGCGACGAAGTTCTTCCTCTACACGATGCTCGGCTCGGCGTTCATGCTCGTCGGACTCATCGCCACCGCGTTCATCGCTCGTGACTCGCTGGGCTTCCTCACGTTCGATCTCGTCCAGATCGCCGAGGGCGCGAACTTCGCTGCGTCGACCGGTCGATGGCTGTTCTTCGCGTTCGCCGTCGCGTTCGCGGTGAAGGTGCCACTCGTGCCGCTGCACACGTGGCTGCCCGATGCACACACCCAGGCGCCGACCGCCGGCTCGGTCGTGCTGGCGGGCGTGATGCTGAAGCTCGGCACGTACGGGCTGCTCCGCTTCGGGCTGTACCTCTTCCCCGAGGCGGCGGTGTGGAGCCGGGCGCTCTGGCTCACCCTCGCCGTGATCGGCATCATCTATGGCGCGATCGCCGCGACGATGCAGACCGACCTCAAACGCCTGGTCGCCTACTCATCGGTCGCACACCTCGGCTTCATCGTGCTCGGCACGTTCGCGTTCACGTCGCAGTCGATCACCGGTGGCGTCATCCAGATGGTCAGCCACGGCGTGTCGACCGGTGCACTGTTCCTCTACGTCGGCATGATCTACGAGCGTCGCAAGACCCGTGCGATCGCCGAACTGTCGGGCCTGCAGAAGGTCGCTCCGATCTTCGCCGCCGGGTTCATGGTCGTCATGCTGTCCTCGATCGGTGTGCCGGGGCTCAACGGGTTCATCGGCGAGTTCCTCGTGTTGATCGGGTCGTTCCAGACCGCACGCTGGTGGGCGGTCGTCGCCACGACCGGCGTGATCCTCGCTGCGCTCTACCTGCTGTGGGCGTACCAGCGGGTGTTCCACGGCGAGCCGTCGTCGGACAACGAGTCGTTCCCCGAACTGAAGGGCAAGGAAGCGCTCACGTTGCTGCCGTTCCTCGCGGCGATCGTGTTCGTCGGCGTGTACCCGAAGCCGATGCTCGACCGCATCGAGCCGTCGGTCGATGTGCTCGTCGAGCACGTGGCAGCGAACTCCGACTTCGACGTGGTCGAGATCGGAACGCAGCGGGGCGCATTCGAGCCGCACGGTGACGACCACGGTGGCCCTGCCGACGCGGACGAGGACGGCGAGTGATGACGATGCAGGCGATTCTCGAACAGGCGCTCGACGGAAGTGGGCCGGAGGTCCGCTGGTTCGCGCTGTCACCCCTCCTCGTCCTGTCGGGCGGTGCGCTCCTCCTCCTGGTCGTCGGCGCGCTGACGCCGCAGTGGCCGAAGGGGCTGTACGCCGCCGCATCGGCCACGATCGCCGGGACGTCAGCCGTGCTGGCGATGGTCAACTGGGACGACATCACCGACCGGGGCCCGGCCACGTTGGTCGCCGGTGTGCTCGCCTGGGACACCTTCGCGATGCTCGCCACGATCACGATCTCGGTCGCAGTGCTGCTCGTGTCGATGCTGACCGACCAGTTCATCCGCGACACACCAAACGACGGGCCCGAGGTCTACGCGCTGTACCTCGTCGCCGCGGTCGGCGGGATCGTCATGGCCTCGGCCAACGACCTGATCGTGCTGTTCCTCGGCCTCGAGACGCTGTCACTCGCGCTGTACGTCCTCGCCGCATCGAATCGACGGCGCGACGACTCGGCCGAGTCCGGGCTCAAGTACTTCATCCTCGGCGGCTTCGCCTCGGCGTTCTTCCTCTACGGCATCGCACTCGTCTACGGCGCCACCGGTTCGACCAACATCACGGAGATGGTCGGCGCACTCGCCGGCACGGTCGATGCCGACAACGATGCGCTGGCCCTCGCCGGGGTGGCGTTGCTGATCGTCGGGCTCGGCTTCAAGGTCGCCGCTGCGCCGTTCCACGTGTGGACGCCCGACGTGTACCAGGGTGCACCGTCGCCGGTCACCGCGTTCATGGCGTCGGCCGGCAAGGCCGCGGCGTTCGGCGCGATGCTGCGCGTGCTCGTCATCGCGCTGCCGTTCTACAAGGACGACTGGCGGCCTGTGATCTGGGTGCTGGCGGTGCTGTCGTTGGTGATCGGCTCGTTCCTCGCCGTCGTCCAGACCAACGTCAAGCGGATGCTCGCCTACTCCTCGATCAGCCACGCCGGCTTCTTGCTGGTCGGGGTCGAAGCCGCTGCCCACGGTGCCGGCGAACCCGATCAGGGCTCGGGGATGCCCGCAGTGCTGCTCTACCTGCTGCTGTATGCAGTGCTGGTGATCGGTTCGTTCGCCGTCGTCACGCTCGTGGCCGGCGAGCGCAACGCCACGCTCGATTCGTTCAAGGGCTTGTCGAAGCGTCGGCCGGTACTCGCCCTCGCCTTCACCGTGTTCCTGCTCGCACAGGCAGGCGTGCCGTTCACGTCCGGCTTCATCGCCAAGTTCGGTGTCATCCAGGCGGCGGTCGAGGAGAACAGCTACGCGATCGCGATCATCGCGATGGTCGCCGCCGTCGTCGCTGCGTTCCTGTATCTGCGGATCATGGTCAGCATGTGGTTGCACGACGCCGACGACGAGTCGCCGGTCGGCATCCCGCTGTCCGCCGGACTCGCCATCGGTGCCGCTGCGGCGTTCACGCTCGTGGTCGGTGTGCTGCCCGGCTGGCTGATCGACGCCGCCGACACCGTCGTCGCCATCGCCCGCTGACCCACACTGCTCGGGCGATGCCGATCGACCAACGAGACTGAACGGACCGTGCTCGCTCGGGTCAGTCGGGTCGGCGGGCGACGACGACGAACTCGAGGCCGGGTCGATCGGGTGCGTCGCGAACCTCGTCCACGGTGAGGCCCGCGGCGGCGAGCGAGCGTTCGAGCTCGTCGAGCGTCCGGAACCGGAGCGTCGAGGTGGACACGAGCGTCTCGTCGGTGTCGAGGAACCGGAACCAGCTGTCGAAGGTGACGAGTGGCGGATCCACGTCGGTGACGTCGATCCACGACTCGACCCGTCCGACACCCTCGACCTCGTCGACCGATCGGCGTGCATCACCCGACCAGTGCTCCCACGCGCGCCGCTCGGGGTCGCGCGTCTCGAACACGAATCGACCACCGGGCCGAAGCATCGACGCGACCGCCGCGAGGGTGGCGGCCCAGTCCTCGTCGGTGACGAAGACCTGCGCGACGTTTCCGGTCATGACGACCATGTCGACGTCGTGCAACGGCCGGCTACCGCTCGCTGCGTCGACGGCGGTGCCGTGCAGCCATCGGACGTGCTCGGCACCCGGCTTCAGCCGAGCGAGCTCGAGCGAGGCGCCGGCCGGATCGACGCCGCTGACGACCATGGCGACGCCACGTCGTCGGCCGTCGGCGACGAGGCGGGTCGCAAGTTCGCCGGTGCCGCACCCGACATCGACGATGACGCGCGCGCCGAACTCGTCGACCATTCGGACGTAGACGTCGAGGTCCTCGCGATCGTCCTCCAGCGGGTCGTACAGGCGGGCCAGCCGGGGGTCGGCGAAGATCGCATCGGGTTCGGTCACGGCGCCGACCGTACGGTCCGCCGACCCGTCGCGTCGCACGGGTTCCGTGCGATCCTGCCTCGGGTCGGGATGGTTCGGCCAGACTCGGTGGCGTGACGTGGCAGACCCGCTCGAACCGAACCGTGTACGAGAACGCCTGGATCGACGTGAGCCACCGGGAGGTCACGGCGCCGACGGGGCACGACGGGATCTACGGCCTCGTGCACTTCAAGAACCTGGCGCTGGGTGTGATCCCGATCGACGACGAGGACCACACCTGGCTCGTCGGCCAGGACCGGTACACCCTCGACGGCTGGTCGTGGGAGATCCCCGAAGGCGGCGGTGCGCTCGAAGGTGACCCGATCGATGCCGCCCGACGTGAACTGGCCGAGGAGACCGGTCTGCGGGCCGACCGGCTCGACCTGCTCGTCGAGTTGCACACCTCGAACTCGGTGACCGACGAACGAGCGCTGATCTACGTGGCGACCGGTCTGACACGCGGTGCGCCAGACCCGGACGAGACCGAACAGCTCACGGTGAGGCGCGTGCCGGTCGATGATGCGATCGACGAGGTGCTGCGCGGCGAGATCACCGATGCGATGTCGGTCGCCGCGCTGCTCAAACTCGCCGTGCAGCGACGCCGAGACGGTGGCGTCGGCACCGTCTCGCGGTCATCGTCGAGCTGAGACCTCGGCTCAGCCGAGCTGGTCGGCGAAGAACGCCTCGATCTCGGGCGCGAGCAGGTCGGCGAGCAACTCGACGCCGTCGGGCGACGGATGGACCATGTCGAAGAACGCAGTGCCCTCGTCGGCGCCGGACGCACCGCGGGTAATGATCGTCGGCCTGAACTCGACGGACTCGACGCCCGGGTCGAACGAGGCGAGCAACGTCTCGGCGCCGGTGATGAGATCGCTCAACGTCGGATCGTTCATCGACTGCGTCGAATGGGGAACGATGTAGGCGAAGGTCGGTACGCCCGCGGACTCGACCGCGTCGGCCAGCTCCTGGATCGCCGCGCGGCGTTCGGACGCCACCGGTTCGTCGGGCGGCTCGAGGATGCACGCATAGAACGCGTACGGCGGGGTGATGCCGTCGCAGCGGGGCGTCGAACCCCATGCCGTCCACGACGGGTTGAAGGCGACGATCAGACCGTCGGCGCCGTCGGCGACCGCGGCGTCGATCATCTCGACCATCCGTCCGGGCGACGGAGCGAACTCCGAGACCGCGATCACCGAGGCAGGTCGGTGACCGACACGCTCGATGCGCCGGTCGGTCGCGGCGGGCAGGTTCCGGTCGTCCCACACGACGCTCGACCCGCCGACCCACGCGAGCTGGGCGGGTTCGTCGATGCGATCCGCCTGGTCGCCGGCGTCGGCGGGTTGCGACACCGACCCGACCCTGCCCGAGGACGCGCCGTTGCCCACGGTGGCCGGCGAATCGATCGCGGCAGGCTGGTCGGCGTCGGCATCGTCGGCGGGCTCGGCGTCGGTGTCGGCTCCGGTGTCGTCGGTCGTCGTTGGCGCGGTCGTGGCGGCGTCGGTCGGCGGTGGCGTCGTCGAGTCGACGGAGCTGATCGCCACCGGCGGGAGCGCACCCGATCGATCCTCGGGTGACGAACCGCAGGCGACCAGGAGCAGCGTCAGGGCGGCGACCGGAGCCGATCTGACCTGCCTGCGCATGGAGGAGAGGCTACGTCGGTGGTCGTTGAAGATGGGCTCGGCCCGGCTGCCGATCGGCTGTCGCCTGTGGCCCCGAGCGGGGTGGTGCGACCACCACGTCCGAACTCCGTGTGCGTGTGCTGCGGGAGCCACCGGTCGTAGCGTGCCCGCCATGGTCGGTCCACCCGCTTCGTCTCGACGTGAGCGGGCCGTCACCTCGTTCGTGCCGGAACATCGGCGCAGCGAGCGCGTCGTGCGGTGCGTGTTCGGCCTCGCCTTGTTCGGGTTCGGGATCACGTTGCTGTTGCGTGCGGAACTGGGCGCTGCGCCGTGGGACGTCTTCCACACGGGCGTCAACGAGCTGACGGGCGTCCCGACCGGGGTCGTGATCGTCGTGACCGGTCTGGCACTGCTCGCACTGTGGATTCCGCTTCGCGAGCGGCCCGGGCTCGGCACGATCCTGAACGCGATCGAGATCGGCCTCGTCGTCGACCTGACCCTCCCGATCGTGCCCGAGGTCGACCGCCTGCTCGTTCGCGGTGCGCTGCTCGTCGCCGGACTCGTCCTGATCGCAGTCGGCTCGGGCTTCTACATCGGCGCCGGGCTCGGCCCGGGCCCCAGAGACGGCTTGATGACCGGCCTCGCCAAGCGGAGCGTTCGCGGTCGCTCGATCTCCGTCCGGGTCGCGCGCACCTTCGTCGAACTCGTCGTCCTCGCGGTCGGTATCGCGCTCGGCGGCTCGATCGGGATCGGCACCGCCGCGTTTGCGCTCGGGATCGGGCCGCTCGTCCAGTTCTTCCTCCCGCGGCTCACGGTCGGAGCGACCGACCGAGCCGGTCGTGCTCGGCCTGGAGAACCGGCCGAGTCGACCGTGGGCGGCAGCCCGTAGCCTGCGACCATGGCGTCGGAAGCACCACGAAACCTGGCGGCGACGATCGTCGGCTGGCTGCTGGTCGCCCTCGTCGTCTACCTGCTGTTCGGGTGGATCATCGGGACGATCCGCTGGATCATCCGCATGATCGTGGTTCTCGTCGTGCTCGGCGGCCTGTTCGCGCTGTACCTCAAGCTTCGCGACGACGGCCGATAGCCCGGCCCTGCCCCGACCGGCCCGACGTCAGCAGCGCGGCCCGCCACCGGCGGCGTGGATCGCAGCGGCGAGTCCCTCTGGGTCGGCAACGCTGACCCAGAGCGCCGAGTGGTCGCGAAATCCGATCACCTTCGGGATCGGTTCGACGAAGCCGATACACAGGCCTCGCTCATGGTTGGTGCCGAACGTGAGGCCGTCGTCGGCGAAGCTGAGGCGGAGTCCGACCGCGGTCCACCAGCGGTGCGGACCGCTGATCTCGGTGTGGTCGACGTTGTGGATCGGCGTCTGCACCGTGGCCCAGCCGAAACGGGCGACGAGTCGACCATCGTCGGTGAGATCCACACCCTGATGCTCCCGGACGCCGAGCGGCACGAGGATCGGCGACCAGCGTCGATCGACGCGATACGGGAACTCGGCGTGGGTCACGAGAGGACGGTACCGGAACCGTGGAACACGACGACGAGGCCGGGTTCGGGCCAGCTTCGGATCCGTGAACCGTCAACGTGGGGTGACGCCCGTGTCACCCCACGTTGACGATTCGTCGATCGGCGTCCCGCTCAGCTGGCGACGGCCTGGACGTGGATGGCGTGGCTGTCGCGTCCGGGCAGCCCGTAGGAGTCGATCGCTTCGAGCGTCACGAGCCAGCGCCAGTTGTCGGGCGCTTCGGGCGGGATCGGCAGCTCGACGGTGACGTCGGAGCAGTCGGTGAACACACC
>JBCBDK010000144.1:0-8188 GCA_038529675.1 Actinomycetota bacterium | reverse complement strand
ACGTGTCGCAGCCGATGTTGGTGCCGGTCAACCCGACGTGCTCGCGGATGTAGTGCACGAGCAGCGTGCGGGGCTCGACGTCGTGAGTGTGTTCCACGCCGTTGACGGTCACGGTGATCTCCATGGCTGCGGACAGTAACCGACCGGCTCGTGCGGTCCGAACCCGGCTGCTTCGGTACGGTCCCGGCCATGAGCATGCTCGGCACCAACGTCGTCCGGAAGGAAGACCCCGCTCTTCTCACCGTCGGGGGTGAGTACGTCGACGACGTCTCGCTCCCGGGATGTCTCCATGTCGCGTTCGTCCGCTCGCAGGTCGCGCACGGCGTGATTGAGTCGATCGAGACCGACGACATCACATCGATGCCCGGGGTGATCGGGGTCTTCGGCGCCGCCGACCTCGAACTCCAACCGGCGCCGCCCGACATGCCGATGTTCAACCAGTCGATGTTGCGGACCCGGTTGGCGTCCGATCGCGTCCGATTCGTCGGGGAGCCGATTCTCGCCGTCGTCGCCGAGAGCCACCTTCAGGCCGTCGACGCGGTCGAGGCGGCGTGGGTCGACGTCGAGCCGCTCGATGCGGTCGTCTCCGTTCGTGACTCGCTCGCCGAGGACGTGTTGCTGCACCCCGACGCCGGGACCAACACGATCTTCGCGATTCCCGGCTCGGGCGACGACGTGTTCGAGGGGTGCGACGTGACCGTCGAGTTGTCCTTCCGCAACCATCGCATCGCGCCGTGCCCGCTCGAACCGCGAGCGACGCTCGCCCGGTGGGACACCGTCGACGGCCGTGAACACCTCACGCAGTGGTCGTCCACCCAGTTCGGTCACGGCACCCGTGACGGGCTGGCCGCAGCGCTCGGCGTCGAGACCGATCAGGTGCGCGTGGTCACACCGGACGTCGGTGGTGGCTTCGGTGCGAAGAACGGCCAGTACGCCGAGGACGTCGTCGTCGCTATGCTCGCCCGCCGCCTTGGTCACCCGGTTCGGTGGGCCGAAACCCGTTCCGAGTCGATGCTCGGCCTGGTGCACGGTCGCGGCCAGGAGATCACGGCGACGATCGGCGGCACCCGTGCCGGCGACGTGCTCGGACTGCGGAGCCATGTGATCCAGGACGGCGGCGCATACCCGGGCATCGGTTCGATCCTGCCGATGTTCGCCAAGAATCTCGCGTCGGGTCCGTACGACATCCCGAACGTCGACGTGTCGACCGTGTCGGTGGCGACCAACACCGTGCCCGTCGGCGCATACCGCGGTGCGGGTCGACCCGAGGCGGCTCACATCGTCGAGCGGATGATCGACGCGTTCGCCGCCGAGATCGGGATGGACCCCGCCGAGGTCCGCCGCAAGAACTTCGTGCGCCCGGACGCGTTCCCGTTCACCAACGCCTCGGGCACGACGATGGACTCGGGCGAGTACGAGTCGGCGCTCGACGCCGTGCTCGCCCACGTCGACTACGACGAGCTGCGCGCCGAGCAGGCGCGCCGCCGCGAGGACCCCGACGCGAAGCTGCTCGGCCTCGGCTGGTCGTCGTACATCGAGATCACGAACCCGGTCGCATCACCCGAGTTCGGCTCGATCGAGGTCCGCCCCGACGGCACTGCGCTGGTGCTCACCGGCACCTCGCCGCACGGTCAGGGTCACTACACCGTGTTCGCGCAGATCGCCGCCGACGCGACCGGGATTCCGTTCGAGCGCATCGAGGTGCGTCACGGCGACACCGCGCTCGTCCCTCGCGGCAACGGCACCGGTGGCTCACGGTCGCTGCAGATCGGTGGATCGGCCGTGCTCCAGGCGAGCGAGGGGCTGATCGAGACGGCGAAGGACGTCGCCGCCCGACTGCTCGAGGCCAACCGCGACGACATCGTGCTCGACGTCGAGAGCGGCACCTTTGCCGTCGCCGGCACCCCGGCGATCGCGAAGACCTGGGCCGAGGTCGCAACCGCCGCGGTGGCGGACCAGTCGGCGCCGCTGCTCGCCGAGGCCGACTTCCAGCCGGAGGGCTCGGCGTTCCCGTTCGGCACCCAGTTGGCGATCGTCGAGGTCGACCGCGACACCGGTCAGGTCACGCCGATCCGCCACATCGCGTGCGACGACTGCGGCGTGATGGTCAACCCGATGCTCGTCGCCGGCCAGGTGCACGGCGGGGTCGCGTCCGGCATCGCACAGGCGTTGATGGAGGAGTTCGTGTACGACGAGGACGGAACGCCGAAGACGGCGAACTTCCTCGACTACGCGCTCGTGTCGGCGGCCGAACTGCCGAGCTTCGAGCGGATCCCGCACGAGACGCCGTCACCGCTCAACCCGCTCGGCGCAAAGGGCATCGGCGAGTCGGGCACGATCGGTGCGACACCGGCGATCCAGAACGCCGTCGTCGACGCGCTGTCGCATCTCGGTGTCCGGCACGTCGAGATGCCCGTCACCTCGGAACGGGTCTGGGCGACGATCCAGCGATCGGCATCGTGATTCGCCCGCCAGGGTGATCGGACAGGAACACCCGGAGCAGCACGAGCGCGACGACGGCCATCGAACCGCTGAACAGGAACGCCGTCTGGTAGCCGACGCCGGCCACGATCAACCCGATCGACGGGCCGACGATCGCGTTGGCGATGTCGAAGAAGCCGGTGAACGTGGCCATCGCCGACCCGCGCTCGCGTTCGGGTGCACGGGCGACCGTGATCGACATGAACGACGGCGACTGGAGCGAGAGTCCGACCGCCAGCAGCGACGCGCCGACGTAGAGGCCGACCGGTTCAGCCCAGAGTGCGACCACGGCCGCGGCGATGGCGGTGATCACGAGTGCGCCCGACGCGGCGCGGACCGGTCCGATCCGGTCGGGTACCCGTCCGAATGCGAGTCGCATCACGATGATCGTGCCCGAGGCGACCGTGAACACGAACGCGGCGTCGTCGAGTCCGATCTCGCGCGAGTACAGCGGCACGAACGTCAGCAGACCGTTGAACGCGAACACGCCGAACAGCGACACTGCGCCCGGAAGCAGTGCGGATCGACTCACGAGCGGCGCAGGTGGCGCATCGGGGTCGGCGTCGCCGGGCCGGTCGACAAGGAAGCAGGCGGCGAGCGCAGCGCCGGCCATCATCGCCGTCACCAGCCACCAGGACGCGTCGTACGACATGGCGTCGCGGAGCCGCTCGCCGGCGATCGGACCGAGCCCGATGCCGACGTGCACGGTCACGAGGATGTAGGCCGCAGCCTCGGCTCGGCGGGCCTCGGGGGCGAGCGTGAGCGCCAGCAACGTGGAGCCGGTGAAGACACCGGCGTTGCCGATACCCATCACCAGCCGAGCTGCGACGGTCAGGGCGATCGAGTCGCCGAGCGTCAGCAGTGGGATGCCGGTCGCAGCGACGGCGGCGCCGACGATGATGATCCGCCGGGCACCGCTGCGGTCGGCGACGCGGCCGAGCCACGGCCTGGCGAGCAGTGCGGTGATCGCCATCGTGCCCATGACGAAGCCGGCGGTCGACTCGCCTCCGCCGAGAACGTCGACGACGTAGCGGGGGAGCAATGCGTTGAGCGCACCGAATGCCCCGTTGTACAACGCGGTCGACACACCGAGGATGACGAACTGCACGGTGAACAACCGAGTTGCACCGTGCTGTGTGCCCGCCATCGGCGTCGACGCTACGGCACGGACCGGGTCCTTCTCCCAACGGCGGGGGTGGTGTCCGGCGTCGTCAGCCGGCGCAGGCGGCGGCCTGCTCGGCCTGCTTCGCGCGACGGCGTTCACCGGCGGCGGCGAGTGCCTCACGGTTCTCGTCGGTCACCGCCATGAACGCGTCGCGCCAACCGTCGTGGCGCCACCGGTTCGGCGCCTGCACCGTGCTGCGAGGGAATCGCGCCGATTCGAGGACGTCGAGCGCAAGCGACACGATCGACCGCTGATCATCGACATCGCCGGGTTTGCCGGTGGGGTTGCCGAGCGGGTAGTCGACGAAGAGGAAGCGGGGAACGCCGCACTCCTCGACGATGTCGCGAGCTGAGCCGACGACCACGGTGGGGATGCCGTTCGACTCGAGATGACGCGCAACCAGACTCACGGTCTGGTGGCAGACGGGTCAAAGCGGGACGAGGACCACCGCGTCGACGCCGTCGTCCGCGCACCACCCTGCGATCTGCTCGGCGTCGAGGCCGGTCTTGCGCTGGCTGTACTCGGTCGGGACTCCGAAGAATCGATCGTTGACCGAACCGATTCGGCCGGCGTCGGCGAGTTCGGCGAGTCGGTCGAGCGGGAGGAACGACTCGGGGTCGTCGGTGTTGGTCTCCTGCTTGTCCCACGACAGGTCGGCGGTGAACATCGAGTCCGGGCGCTCGGCGACGGAATGCGCATAGACCTGCTTGCCGGTGGCTGGGGCACCGCCGAACGACTCGTGGAAACGGAGGAACGACGTGGTGACCACGGCCAACTTGGACTCCGCCAACGGCATGGAGAGCGGCGCGAACGGGACGTCGTCGAACGCTGCCCACCGGTACGGCTGGTCGTAGCCCGACGCCTCGTAGTACTCGCGGGACTTGTCGATGTAGCTCACGTACGAGCGGTGGGAGACCTGTCGATCGGCTCGTGCTGCCATGGCCGAACGGTAGCGGTTCGCCGTGAACGTCTCGCCGATCGGAGCGGCTCGCGGCGTCGTCTACCGTCGCGCCATGGCATCCTTCGACGGGCTCAGCGCCCTGCTGCTCAACTGCTCGCTCCAGAAGCGATCGGCCGACTCCCACACCCGCCGCCTACTGAGTCGCGTCGCCGGCGTGATGGACGCCGAGGGTGTCGACGTCGAACTGGTTCACATGCTCGACCACCGCATCGGGTTCGGGATGCTGAAGGACACGACCGATCGTGGCGACGCACCGGGCGACGAGCAGGACGACTGGCCGATGCTCCAGGAGAAGATCATGTCGGCCGACATCTTCGTGATGGGCACGCCGATCTGGCTCGGCGTGAAGTCGAGCCTGGCGACGCTGGCGATCGAGCGGATGTACGCCTACTCCGGCGATCGCAACGCCAAGGGTCAGTACCTCTACTACGACAAGACCGGTGGGTGCGTGGTCACCGGCAACGAGGACGGCGTGAAGGCGTGCTCGATGGAGATCTTGTACGCGCTGTCACACATCGGGTACGTCGTGCCACCGCAGGCCGACTGCGGGTGGATCGGCGAGGCCGGCCCCGGCTCGAGCTACGGCGATGCCGAGGAGGGGACGGATGTGCCCGCCGGGTACGGCAACGACTTCACGAACCGCAATGCGACGATCATGGCGTGGAACCTGATGCACACGGCGAAGCTGCTGCGCGATGCCGGCGGCTTCCCGGTCGGCGGCAATGTCGCCGACACGTGGCGCGACTCGACCAACGCCGCCGACCAGGATCCCGACGCCTGGGGCACCTGATCACGCCTATGGTCTGACCCAGAACGTGATGTGATCACGCCCTGGGGTCTGACCCAGAACGTGATCGTTCGCCGATGGCGGATCAACCTTCGACGGCGACGGTGAGCATCGCTCTGCCGTGTGCCTCGACCTGGTCCTCGGTGAGCACGCCGCCGGGCAGTTCGATGATGAACGGCACCGCCCCTTGGTCGGCGAGCGTCTCGCGAGCCCACGTCGACGCGGTGCCGGTGTAGATCCCGCCGTCGCAGCAGTCGGCGATCGGGAGCCCGCTGAGCTCGGCGTAGCGTTCGCGGATCCGGCCGTTGCGTCCGGTCGACGGGATGATCAGGTTCGCGTCCTGGTGGTACCAACTGACGATGTCGGGGCGGAGCTGGCTGATGAACCGCTCAATGATCTGGGTCTCGGGCTCACTCGCCGGGCCGGTCCCTGCGTACTGGCCGTCACCGGGCTGGCCGATCGGGCCCCAGTTGTACGAGTGGTTCCGATTGAGGTCGACCTCGTTCGCGTTGTGGCGGTCCTGGCGGGCGGTGCCGTCGGGGTTCTGGTTCGGGACGAGCCACAGCTCCACGCCCGATGGCGGGCCTTCGGCGAGGGTGATGCCGCGGATGCGATCGATCACCTGCAGCCCGGCGTCCTCGTTACCGTGGATCACGCCGATCACGAGCACCCGTCGGTCGCCGATCGTGCCGTAGCGCTCGGCGACGATCTCCCGACCCTCGACCGACCACCCGATCACCTGTCGGTCGAGCGTGAGGTCGTACACCTCGGCAGCCGGCCCGACCGGCGGCGGTGGTTCGGTGGTCGTCGTCGACGTCGTGGTCGTCGTCGATGTCGTGGTGGTGGTGGTCGTCGTCGGTGCCGCGGTCGTCGTCGGCGCGACGCTCGTCGTCGTCGACTCGGCCGTGGTCGACGCCACCGTGGTGGTCGGGTCGTCCGCGGCGGTCGTGGTCGACGCCTCGGTGGGCGGCGGCGAGGCCTCACGAGCAACGGTGCTCGGCGCCTCGTCGCCCCCGCAGGCGACGGCGAGGGTGCCGGCAGCGGTGAAGGCGAGGACGCGACGGAGCACGCACCGAGTGTGGCAGAGCGTCTGTGGGTCTGAGTAGCACACCCGATCGGCGCCGGTCGGTCAGTCGCCGCGTTGCCACACCGAGCTGGGGCCCAGTGTCGGATGCTCGGCCTCGCCGACCCGGGTGAAGCCGGCCCGCTCGAGCACTCGTTCCGACGGACGGTTGCCGTGGGCAACCTCGGCCCGGATCGAGTCCACGAACTCCTGTGCGAGCACCCACGCGCACGCGAGCTCGACCGCCTCGGTCGCGAACCCGCGTCCGCGAGCAGCGGCGCCGAGGAAGTACGACACCTCACCGACCCGGCCGTCGACGTCGATCTCGACAGCGATGTTGCCGACCAGCCCGAGCTCGTCCGACCAGATCGCGCACGCGGCGACCGACTCGTTCTCGGCGATGCCGGAGATCGCGCGCGCCGCTGCTTCGATCGTCAGCTCCGGGTCCTCGGTCGTCCACCGATAGATCGAGGGGTCGCGGGCCTCGACGTACCACGATGCATCCTCGACCCGCCACGGCCGAAGCTCGACGAGATCGCCGGCGAGGACGTCGACTTGCATCCCGTGAGTGTTCCACGCTGCTCGACGCGGGCGGTTCGGCTCGCTTGTGACCGACCTGGGAGGATGGCGGTCATGGCCATCGACTTCACGCTCACTCCCGAACTCGAGGCGATCCGGATGCGGATCCGGACGTTCGTCGAGGAGGTCATCAAGCCGGTCGAGGCAAAGATCGAGGGCACCGACGGCTCCGACGGGCTGCGTGGCAAGGACCGCATCGCAGCGCTGATCGAGCTTCGCAAGCAGGCGCACGAGGCAGGTATCTGGTTGCCGCACATGCCCGAGGAGTGGGGCGGAATGGGCCTCGGGCACGTCGAGTTGGCGATGGTGCAGGCCGAGGCCGCCAAGTCGTACTACGGCCCGTGGGTGTTCAACTGCCAGGCGCCCGACGAGGGCAACATGCACACGCTGCTGCACTGGGCGACCGACGAGCAGAAAGAGAAGTACCTCAAGCCGTTGCTCGGGGGGCGCACCTGGTCGTGCTTCGCCATGACCGAGCCGGAGGTGGCCGGCTCCGACCCGACACTGATCCGGACGCACGCCTATCAGGACGGCGACGAGTGGGTGATCAACGGCCACAAGTGGTTCATCTCGAATGCCCGCCGGGCGAACTTCGCGATCCTCATCGCCCGCACGGAGGAGAACCCGGAGATCCCCCAAGCCGCGAACTCGGCGTTCATCATCGACCTGCCGTCTGAGGGATGGAACGACGTGCGTGAAGTCGAGACGATGCATGGAGGCACTGGTCACTCCGAGATCGTCATCGAGGACCTGCGGGTCCACGACGACCAGATGCTCGGCGGACGCGGGCAGGGCCACCTGCTCGGCCAGTATCGGCTCGGGCCGGCTCGGCTCGCGCACTGCATGCGCTGGATCGCCCAGGCCGAGACCGCGCTCGACATGATGGTCGACCGATCCCTGAATCGGTTCTCGCATGGCTCGCTCCTCGCCGAGAAGCAGGGCATCCAGTGGATGATCGCCGACTCCACGATGGAGCTGTACCAGGCCAAGCTGATGGTGCTGCATGCAGCATCGAAGATCGACGCCGCCCATCAGCAGGGCCAACACGATCGGAGTGACACGCCCGCCGACGAGCGCGTCGACTTCAAGGGTGAGGTGTCGATGGCCAAGCACTTCGTGGCCAACATGCTGAACCGCGTGATCGACCGGTCG
>JBCBDK010000143.1:0-8213 GCA_038529675.1 Actinomycetota bacterium | reverse complement strand
GCTCGTACTGCACATCGCTTCGGTAAAGCACCGCGTTCTTGGGGGTGGCGATGTCGACGAACGCCGCCTCCATGCCGGGCAGCACGTTCTGGACCTTGCCGATGTAGATGTTGCCGTGGATCTGGCTGACGTCGTCCGCTGGACGGCTGACGTAGTGCTCGATCAGGTTGCGTCCCTCCATCACCGCGACCTGTGCCATGCCCGGCCGGACCTGGACGCACATGAAGTAGCGGCCGATCGGCTTGCCGTTGCGCTCACGACCCTTGCGTTGCTCGAGCAGGTCCTGATCGGCGCCCGCTCCCTTCGTCCGACTGCGGCCACCACGTCGACCGCGACGCGACTTCGACGACTTCGATCCGTCGTCGTCGCCCGATCCACCCTTCGACGCGCCCGACCGGCCGCCTGCGCCACGCTGCTGCTCGCTGCTTCCGCCGCCACCACCGGATCGGCCCTGGCCGCCACGCCCACCACGACGCCGCTTCTTCTTGCCACCGCGTCCAGCGCCACCGCCGGGCGAATCGGAATCACCCGACGCACCGGCCGACGTGGCCGGCCCAGGCGGAGGTGCCGACGGCACCGGCATCGTGTCGCCGATCTTCGGCTTGCGTGGTGCCTTCTTGACGAGGGCCTGTTCAGCCGCTGCGGCGCTCGGCTTGCCCTCCCGAGCCCGCTCGGGCAACTCGACGTCGTTCGCCGGCTTCGAGGGCTGGGTCTTCGACGCCTGGGTCTTCGACGGCTGTGCGGTCGGAGTGTCGGTGTTCGACGACTGTTCGTTCTCGTTCATCTTCGTTCGTTCTCGTGACATGGCGCTCGAGCGGGATGACTTCCCGCCGTTCGCCGTCGTGGTCGATCCATTGGTGTGTGCGCCGAACGCGAATGCTCGTGCCGTCGACGCCGGTGCACATCAGTTCCGCGAGCTCTGCCGGCCGCAGCGCGCGGCCGATCGTGACCAGGTCGGCGACGACGGTGGTTCGACCCTCGTCGTGCCGTGTGGTGAGGTCGCGGATGAGGGGCCGGACGTCGTCGGTGCGGCGTTGACCCTTCCGCTCGCGTTCGACGAGCAACTCGTCAGCGGCGAGCACGCGCTGGAGGGCATCGTCCAGCGAATCGGGCACGAGGCCCTGCCCCGCCACCTCCCACCCGGAGAGTTCCCAGGTGGTCGAGGTGACCTGTTCCTGCAGCGAGGCGACATCGGCGCTCCGCTCGGCGATCGCCATCGCGTCCATGCCCGACGGGAGTGCGTCGGAGATCGAGGCGGTGAGGTCGTGGAGCCAGTCGTCCCAGCCGGGGTCGGCGGGGTCGAGGTCGGCGTCGCGCGACAGATCGAGGTCGACGTACTCGGCGATGGACTCCGCAGCGGTCGGCAGGGCCAGGCCGAAGCCGACCTTGGGTCGCGGAGTGAATCCTTCGGTGTACGCCACTGGAAGGTCCACTCTACGCAGCGCCCGCTCCCAGAGACGTGCACCGTCGCGGTGGCTGACGAAGCGGACCTTGCCGAGCTTCGAGTACCGGACACGAAGCCGGATGCCGACGTTGGACTGCATCAGTTCCGGACCAGCGGACGCAGCTTGACGCGCACTTCGTCCCCGGCAGCGAGGTCTTGCCCGGTGCCCTGGCTCCCGCCGGCCGGCGGGATCGGCGAGGCCACCACGTGCTCGATGCCATAACCGGTACAGACGCCGCAGTCGTAGCACGGCGTCCATCGACAGTCCTCCACGCCGCTCTCGGCGAGGGCGGCCTGCCAGTCGTCCCACAGGAAGTCCTGGTGCAGACCAGCGGTGAGGTGTGCCCACGGCAACACCTCGTCGTCACGGCGGTGCCGGAACAGATACCAGTCGAGCGACAGGCCCTCGGCCACCATCGCCGCCTCCCAGCGGTCGAGGTCGAAGTGTTCGCCCCACTCCTGGAAGACGCCGCCACCCCGCCACACACGCTCGATCACCGCCCCGATCCGACGGTCGCCGCGGCTGGCCATCCCTTCGGCGGTCGAGGCATCGGGATCGTGCCACTTGAGGTTGACGCCGTGCATCCGCCGGGTGGCGTCGCGCAGCAGGTCGACCTTGCGGTGCAACTCCTCGCGGGTGTTCTGACCGAACCACTGGAACGGCGTGTGCGCCTTGGGCACGAACCCGCCGACGCTCACGGTGACCGATGCCCGATCGGTGTGCTGCTTGCCGATCTCGACGCAGCGGCGGGCCAATTCGGCGATGCCGAGCACATCCTCGTCGGTCTCGGTCGGCAGCCCGATCAGGAAGTACAGCTTCATCCGGGACCAGCCCTGCGAGAATGCGGACTCGACCGCCCCGTACAGGTCGTCCTCGACGATCAACTTGTTGATGACCTGACGCAACCGCCAGGTCCCGGCCTCGGGTGCGAACGTGAGACCCGAACGGCGACCGGAGTTGACCTCGCCGGCCAGGCCGACCGTGAACGCGTCGACCCGCAACGACGGCAGGTTGATCGTGGTGCCACACCCTGCGGCGAGCCCCTCGTGCCCGGCGTCCGCCCGGGCCCGCTCCTGGTCGGCGAGCACACCCTTGACGACGTCCTCGACGTCGGAGAAGTCCGCCGTCGACAGCGACGTCAGACTGACCTCCTCGTAGCCGGTGCGCTTGAGTCCGTCGGCGACCATCGTGCGGACCTGCTCAGCAGGCCGCTCGCGCACCGGCCGGGTGATCATCCCCGCCTGGCAGAACCGGCAGCCGCGCGTGCAGCCCCGGAACACCTCGACCGACAGCCGGTCGTGCACGACCTCGGTGAGCGGTGCGAGCGGCGACTTCGGATACGGCCACTCCCCCAGGTCGGCGACGGTTCGCTTGTCGACCGTTGCCGGCACGTCGGCAGCCAGCGGTTCGACCGAAGCGATGGCGCCCATCGGTTCGTCGTCCGCCGGCTCGTGATAGGTGACCTCGTAGAGCGACGGGACATAGCAACCGTCGACGCGGGCCAGCCGCCGGAGCGCATCGTCGCGGGTGATGCCGGCGCCCGCGGCCCGTTCCGCCTTCCACACGTGCAGTACGGCGGTCATCTCACCGATGACCTCCTCCCCCTCGCCGAGCACGGCCACGTCGATGAAGTCGGCGAGCGGCTCGGGGTTGAACGCCGCATGCCCGCCGACGACCACGAACGGATCGTCGATGCAGCGGTCGGCCTGGCGGACCGGAGCACCGGCGAGATCGATCAGGTTGAGGACGTTCGTGTAGACGAGTTCGGCCGACAGGTTGAACGCGAGCACGTCGAAGTCGCCGGCGGCGCGATGTGTGTCCACACTGAACAGCGGCAGGCCGGCTGCACGGAGCTCGGCGTCGAGGTCCACCCACGGCGCGTACGAGCGTTCGGCGACCGCATCGGCGCGCTCGTTGAGGATCTCGTACAGGATCTGCAGGCCCTGGTTCGGCAGACCGATCTCGTACGTGTCGGGGTACGTCAGCAGCCAGGCGACCTTGTCCGGCGCCCAGTTCGGCTCCGCGGCGCCGTCCTCGAGCCCGATGTAGCGGGCCGGCTTGTTGACCCGTGGCAGGATCGGTTCGAGGTCGGCCCAGATCGAACCTCGACGTGACGACATCGGCGCAGTCTACGGAGTCAGCGCATTCGCCTCATGTGGACCGATTGCACCAGCCCGAACATAGCGAAGTACACGATCAGCCCCGAGCCGCCGTAGCTGATGAACGGCAACGGCAGGCCGGTGACCGGCAGGATCTTCAACGTCATGCCGACGTTCTGGAACGTCTGCCACAGCAGCATCGTGAAGACGCCCGCGCAGATGTAGGTGCCGAGCAGGTCGCGGGACAAGTGAGCGATGCGCCAGATCCGCAGCAGCGCGACGCCGATCAGGACGAGGAGCGCAGCGCAACCGGCGAGGCCGAACTGCTCGCCCACTGCGGCGAACGGGAAGTCGGCCCACATGACCGGGATGTCGCCGTCGTTGGTCAGCGGCCCCTGGAGCCACCCCTTGCCCCATGCGCCGCCGGTGCCGAGCGCCCGCATCGCGTTGTCGGCCTGGTACGTCTCGTCGGTGCCCGCCGCTGCCGGGTTCAAGAGGGCGAGGATTCGCGCCTCCTGGTAGCTGTTCACCAAGCCACCGATGAACGCCGCACCGACCGTGGCGACGGCCAGCACCGAGATCATGAAGATGTAGCGGAGCTTGGCGCCGGCGACCAGCAGCACCCCCATCGCGATCGACACGATGACCGACGCCGATCCGAGGTCGGGCTGGATGATGACCAGCACCGCCGGGATCGCCACGATGATGAGCCCACCCAGAAATCGTGCGTACGAGACTTCCTCGCTGCGTTCCTCGGCGAGGTACGTCGCCAGCATCAGCAGCGTCGTGAACTTGGCGAGCTCGGCCGGCTGGAAGTTGATGATGCCGAGGTCGAACGAGATCCGGTCCTCACCGCTGGCGACACCGAGCAAGACGAGGAAGACGAGGGTGATGATCGTGAGCGTGTAGAGCGACCGGGCACGGTCCTTCCAGAACTCGTAGTCCGACGCCATCACGATCGACATGACGACGATCCCGACGAGTGCGAACACGACCTGGCGGGTGGCGAACGCGTACGGGTCCTCGATCACACGTGTGCGCGAGGTCGAAAAGACGATGAAGAACCCGATGATGGCCAGCGCGAACTGGACCGTCACCAGCACCCAGTCGATGTTCCGACTCGGATCGGCCGGGCTCGCCTTGATGTTGCCCAGCCCGGAGTCTGGCCGGCGTGAGAGGAACGTCGTCACGGTCAGAGCTTCGCGCGCCTACTCGGCGATCTGCACCTGGCTGAACCGCCCGGCGAAACAGGAGGTGTCGGACAGCGTCTTCGGGCCGGCCGGCGAGATGGCCTCGGTGTTCAGCGGATCGGACAGCACCACCGGATCGGCCTCGACCGCGCCCGACAGCTGCATGAACATGCACTTGACGACCGGGCCGGCGGCCTGTGAGCCGTAGCCCGCCTTCTCGAGGTAGGCGGTGACCGTGAACGGATGCTCGCGGTCGATGCTGTAGCCGGCGAACGCGGACGAGTCGTTCCACGGGTAGTTGTTGGCGCCCTGAGCCGTGCCGGTCTTGCCGGCGATCGGGATCGCGCTGTCGGGATAGTAGAAGAAGAGCTTCTCCCCCGTCGTCGAGCGGTAGCCGGTCCGGGTGTTCGTGCCGGGGCCGGTGATGACCCGGCGCAGACCCCGGTTGATGGCGTCGCGCCACTCCTGGGCGAACGGGATCTGGCGGACGAGTTCGCCCCGCACGTTCGGCTCCTCGGCAAGGATCGCCTTGGAGATGTCGGCGAAGCCGGGCTCGGCGGCGTCGGGTGTACCGGGCTGGTACACCGCCTTGATGATCTCCGGCTTGAGCACGAAGCCGCCGTTGGCGATGGTGCCGTAGCCGACGGCGAGCTGCAACGGCGACGCCGACAGCAACCCCTGGCCGATCGCGAACTGTACGTTGTCGCCGCTGAAGTAGCCGTCCCCCTCAGCTTCGGAGATGACGCCGAGCTCGGCGTAGCGAGCCTTGAGCTCGGCATCGGGCACGGTGCCGTCGAACTCGAACGGCAGGTCGATCCCCGTGTCGGCGCCGAAGCTGAAGAGACTCACGTTGTCCTGCAGCAGTCGCCCCTCGCCGTAGACCTCGGGATCGAAGTTCTCCTCGTTGAGGAGCTGTTCGCCGATGCGGTAGTAGAACGCGTCGCTCGACACCGCCAACGACAACTCGATGTCGACCGGGCCGTACACACACGGTCGCCCGGTCCCGAAACAGGTCGCATTGCGGAAGACGCAGCGCACGAGGCCCGACGAGCACTTCCAGTCCTCGACCGTCTCCATCCGGTACGTGCCCTCGTCGACGTAGATGTCGTTGACACCCATGAAGCCCGTGGCCAGCGCGGAGTACGCCACGAACGGCTTGAACGTCGAGCCGAGGTTGTAGCGGCCCTGGATAGCTCGGTTCACGAGCGTCGAGCGGTCGGGGTCGGCCTTGCCGGTCTCCGGGTCGGTGACGTCGAACAGTTCCTCGAACTTGCCGCCGCTGAGGTCGGCCTCGAACCAGCGGTTGTCGAACGTCGGGTAGCTGGCGAGCGCGATGACGTGCCCGTTGTCGTGGTTCATCGCCACGACCGAACCCGCCGGCGCCTTGAACGGCACTTCCTTCGGGAAGTCGGGGAAGAACCGCTCCTCGAAGTTGGTCTCGGGGTCGAGCCCGTTGCTCGCCGTCACCTGCCGACGCAGTTTGAGCATCGTCTCCAGCGTTTGCTCGGCGTACTGCTGTTGATCGAGGTCGATCGTCAGCTGGATGTCGCGGCCGTTGACCGGTGGGACCTCTTCGATCGTGCGCACGATCCGGCTGAACTTGTCGACCTCGTACACGACGTAGCCGGGTGTGCCCCGGAGTTCGAGCTCCTTCTCCAACTCGATGCCGAACTTGCCGACCCGCTCGTTGAGTTCGTAACCGCGTTCCTCGTACACCTCCTGCGTCTCGGCGGTGATCCGACCCATGTAGCCGACGACGTGGCTGGCGAGCGGCGCGTACGGGTAGACACGACGCGTTCGCTCGACGACCTGGAGCTCCGGGAAGTCCTCAACGCGTTCGAGCAACGCCGTGGCGGTCCGTTCGTCGATGTCGTCGGCCACGACCAGGCCGAGCAGCGGACTCTCCTGCGGGTTGTCGAAGCGCCGCTCCATCTCCTCGACCGGGACGTCGACCCAGCCCGACACCCGCCGGAAGATCTCCTCGCGATCGTCGGCGCGGCGGATGATCTCCCACGGCAGGACCACCGAGAGCATCCGCTCGTTGTCGGCGAGAATCCGGCCGTCGGAATCGAAGATGCGACCACGCTCCGGCAGCAGCTGCACCGTTCGTCGCTTCGTCAGGTCGACCTCGGCCTGCAGGGTCTCCTGTTCGACGGTCTGGAGGAACCAGAGGCGGGTGCCGACGACACCGAAGAGCATCGTGGCGACCAGTGCGAGAACGCCCAGGCGGGCGGCGCGCTTGTCCAGGGCCATCGGGTCAGTCTGCCCGGCGAATCGGTGCGGTGGGCGGCACGAGCGGTGAACACCCGCGGAACGGAGGCGCAGCCCGACGCAGCGACCCCGTCACGACGGTGCACCGTCCGCCGGCGCAACCCACTCGGGCCGCTTCATCCGGAGGCACCAACGAGCGATCGGAACGAAGAGCGGTGACAGCAACGCCGAAGACACCGCGACCACCGGGACGACCGTCGCCATGTCGGGCGGCCACGGATCGTCCTCGCCGATGAACAACCGCACCACGGGCACCATCGCCTCGCCCGCTGCAGCGCCGAGCAGCACGAACAGTGCCGCCAGCCACCACTGCGGGTCGGCGGCGACCAGAGCGAGCAGGCCCGCGAGCACCCCGGCCACCAGCATCGGGATGGCGGTGAGGCCCAACGCGGTGCCCTCGATCAGGTCGTACATCACGCCGAGCGTGAAGCCGGCGATCGCGCCGCGCTCCGAGCCACCCGCCGCGCCCGCGGCCGCGGCGAACGCAAGGACGATCTGGAGCTTCACGTCGGCCACGGTGTGCTCGACGAAGACCGCTCGCTGGATCGCGAGCACGATCATCCCCACCGGCACCAGCCGGATGAGCGGACCCTGGACGAGCGCAGCGAACACGAGGACGGCGCCGACCGGTCAGCCGGCTTCTTCGCGCGGTTGGAAGATCACGACCTGGACCGCACCGAGCTGTTCGAGGTCGGCGTACAGCGCGATCTCGAGGACCGGTCCGCCGACGCCCGGGCGGTTGATCCGGTTGACGACGACCCCGATCGGGATGTCGGCCGGCGCCAGGCTGCCGCTCCCGCCAGCGGTGGCGACCCGGTCACCGACCTGCAGGATCGACAGCGACGGGTTGTCCTGGAGCAGCTCGACCTTCGGCAGCTTGCCCTGACCGTCGCCGCGGAGTGCGCCGAACTCCTTCTCGATCGAGCTCGCCGGGATCGTGCTCGTGGTCACGGTCGGGGTCGGCGACGTCTGACCCTGCTGGATCGGTGAACCGTCGGCAGGCACCGCCGGCGGCAGGTCCTCCGGACGCGCGGCGACGGTGGTGGTGGTCGTGTCCGGCGACGACTCGTCAGCCGGGATCGTCGTCGTGATCGTCGGCGAGTCGGGTGACTGGGGCAGGTCGAAGCGATCATCTAGCACGTCGAGCGGCGTCGTCGACGCCGGTGCCGACGCGTCGGGAGGACCTGCCGCCGGCGGTGCCTGCCGAC
>JBCBDK010000142.1:0-8228 GCA_038529675.1 Actinomycetota bacterium | reverse complement strand
ACCGACAGCGTCTCCTGGGTGATGGTCGACATCTCCGCGGTCTCCGACTGCAGCTCGCGCGTGTACCGCTCACGTCGGCCGCCGATCGCCCGCGTTGCGAGTACGAACAACGGGACGGCCAGCAGCGTCACCACCGTCAGCTGCCACGACAGCAGCAGCATCGCAACCACCGCACTGGCGAACGTGATCAGGTTGGACAGGATCGACGACAGGGTCGAGGTGACGGCGTTCTGGGCACTGGAGACGTCGGACGAGAGGCGCGACTGCAGGTCGCCCGTCCGTGCGCCCGAGTAGAACGAGAGGGTCAGCGACTGCAGGTGACGGTAGAGCCGGTCCCGCAACCGACGAAGCACGAGCTGACCGAGGCGGTTGGTCTGGATGGTCTGGACGACGCCGACGAGGCCGGACACGATCGCCACCGCGATCATCACGATCACCAGTGTCCACAGCAGACCGAGGTCGAGCCCCTCTGCGCCGAACAGTGCGTCGTCGAAGACACGTTGGATCAGCAGCGGATTGACGATGCCGAGCACGGCGCCGAGGACCACCAGCACGACGATCGCGGCGACCCGGCCCCGGTACCCGCCGAACAACGCGATGACCCGCCCCCAGGAGAAGGCCTCGGCAGGATCGACTGCGTTCGACGCCGGTCGGCGCGGGTGTCGTCGGCCGTCGACCGTGCTCGCCCCGTTCGTTGTCGTCGTGTCCGTGTCCGCTTCGGTGGCCGATGGTCGCGCATCGTCGTCGGTCATGAGCCGACCGTATGCGACCTCGGGTCAGGACGCGCGGGCGAGCAGGTCGACGAGCATGTGGGCGGTGGCGCCCCAGACCGTCTCGTCATCGAGGTGGAAGAAGTGCAACCGCCGGTCGAGCGGCGGCGTCCCCCATCGCTCGGCGTGGTACGTGCCGGGGCGGGTCAGGTCGGCGACCGGCAGCCAGAACACGCGATCGGCTTCGTCACTGACCGGTTCGAGCTCGACCCGCTCCGCCACCCGAGCAACGACCGGGACGATGTAGCTCTTCGAGACGACCGTCGAGAGGTGATCCAGCTCGCCGATGATCTCGGGCGACGTCGGGTCGAGGCCGACTTCCTCGTGCGCCTCGCGAACCGCCGTGTCGATCGGCGTCTCGCCCGGGTCGCATCGGCCGCCCGGGAAGCTCATCTCCCCCTTGTGGTTGCGGAGGAGCTGCGAGCGACGCGTGAGGAGGATCTCCGCCCCGGTCGGGCCGTCGGTGAGCAGGACCAGCACTGCCGACGGCCTCGCGTCCGGGAACGTCGGGATGATCGGCGCGGACGACGATGGCACGGCAGCGAGGAGCTCGTCGACCGTCCACGCGCGACCGAGCGACCAGGGCGCGTCGAAGTCCTCCACCGTGTTCGGTGGCCGTGGCACGACCTGGCGTCCGCCGGGGCGTCGTTGCATCGACGGCTGGTCCATCACCTGCGTTGCGGTCGAAGCGCGACGCGGGTCAGGCCGAGGGCTGCCAGCCGGACTCGGTGAGTTCGGCGAGCACCTTGTCGAGGCCTGCGGTCTTCATGTCCGCCAGCGCTCGGCCAGGTGACTCGTCGCCGTTCTCCCACTCTTCCCAGGCGGCGACGATCTTCGCGAGGTCGGGTGGTGGTTGCTCGAACGACATGGTCTCAGCCTACGAGCGTCACTCGTCGCTGGCGTAGCGGTCCTTCAGCTTGCGGGCGCCCTTGATGCCCTTCGCGACCGTGCGCCCCGCGGAACGTCCGATCTCCTCGCTCGATGGCCGCGCCATGGCGGCCCGCCGCTGCTTGCGCTCGGGACGTGTGGCGAAGTCGGTGTGCCACCAGACGAAGCCGAGCACGAGCGCGAGCAACGCCATCAGCAGTCGAGTGCCGCTGTCGATCGAGAGGACCGGTTGCACCGCTCCGACGACGACGAGCGCGATGACGGCGACGTCGATCCAGCGATGAAGGCCTCGGCGAACGACACGGAACGCACCGGCGGGACCGTGCGAGAACGCCGGGTTCAGCAGCACGATGCCGCCGAGGACGGCGGGCACCGCCGGTGTGGGCGACTGGATCGCCACCGAGATCATCGTGATCCCGATGATGTACTCGACGATCTGGTGCATCCAGAACGGACGAAGCGCTCGGTCATCGGCGGCCACGGCGCCGAGGCTAACGGCGCCTGGACGCGCAGGAGCCCCGGGTCTGCACCCGGGGCTCCCAGCGGAATCGAGCTGATGCTCGACAGCCGACGCCGATCAATCGGCGTGGACCGTCATCACATCATGCCGCCCATGCCGCCCATGCCGCCGCCAGCGGGCATCGCCGGCTCCGGCTCGGGCTCGTCGGCGACGAGGCACTCGGTGGTCAGCACCATCGCGGCGATCGAAGCGGCGTTCTGGAGACCCGCACGGGTCACCTTCGCCGGGTCGATGATGCCGGCGGCGAGCAGGTCCTGCAGCTCCCCGGTCGCGGCGTTCATGCCGGTCGAGCCCTCGGCGGCCTCGACCTCACGGACGACGACCGAACCCTCGAGGCCGGCGTTGTTGGCGATGTTCTTGCCGGGGGCCACGAGGGCCTCCCACACCGTCTTGGCGCCGGTCTTCTCGTCGCCCTCGAGCGAGTCGACGACGCCGGCCACCGCGGCGCGGGCCCGGATGAGGGCGGTGCCGCCACCGGCGACCACGCCTTCCTCGATGGCTGCACGAACCGACGACACGGCATCCTCGATGCGGTGCTTCTTCTCCTTGAGCTCCACCTCGGTGGCGGCGCCGACCTTGATCAGCGCCACACCGCCGGCCAGCTTCGCGAGGCGCTCCTGGAGCTTCTCGCGATCCCAGTCGGAGTCGGTGTTCTCGATCTCGGCCTTGATCTGATTGATCCGGCCTGCGACGTCATCGGCCTCGCCGCCGCCGTCCACGATCGTGGTGTTGTCCTTGTTGATGATGACGCGCTTGGCGGTGCCGAGCAGGTCGAGGGTGACGTTCTCGAGCTTGAGGCCGACCTCTTCGCTGATGACCTGGCCACCGGTGAGGACGGCCATGTCCTGCAGCATCGCCTTGCGGCGGTCGCCGAAGCCCGGCGCCTTGACCGCGGCGGCGTTGAACGTGCCGCGGATCTTGTTCACGACGAGGGTGGCCAGGGCCTCACCGTCGATGTCCTCGGCGATGATGACCAGCGGCTTGCCGGTCTGCATGACCGACTCGAGCGTCGGCAGCATGGCCTGGACGGTCGAGATCTTGGCCGAGTGCAGGAGGATGTACGCGTCGTCGAGGACGGCTTCCTGGCGGTCGGTGTCGGTCACGAAGTACGGCGACAGGTAGCCCTTGTCGAACTGCATGCCCTCGGTGAAGTCGAGCTCGGTGCCGAACGTGTTCGACTCCTCGACGGTGACCACACCGTCCTTGCCGACCTTGTCGATGGCGTCGGCGATGACCTCGCCCACGGTGGCGTCGGCGGCGGAGATGGTGGCGACGGACGCGATGTCCTTCTTGTCGTCGACCTCCTTGGCCTGTGCGCCGATGGACTCGACGGCGGCGGCGACCGCTGCCTCGATGCCCTTCTTGATCGCCATCGGGTTCGCACCGGCGGCGACGTTCTTCATGCCGGCGGTGACCATCGCCTGAGCGAGGACGGTGGCGGTGGTGGTGCCGTCACCGGCGATGTCGTCGGTCTTGGTCGCGACCTCTTTGACGAGCTGTGCGCCCATGTTCTCGAACACGTCGTCGAGCTCGATCTCCTTGGCGATCGAGACACCGTCGTTGGTGATCGTGGGGGCGCCGAACTTCTTGTCGAGGACCACGTTGCGGCCCTTCGGGCCGATGGTGACCTTGACGGCGTCGGCGAGGGCGTTCACGCCGGCTTCGAGTGCCCGGCGGGCCTCGTCGTCGAACTTCAGGATCTTTGCCATGTCGTTCTTTCTCTCAGTTCTTGTCGGTTGAGTCGTTCGGTGGATGCGTCGGTGCGTGATCGGGCGGTTCAGCCGACGATCGCCAGCACGTCGCGGGCGTTCAGGACGAGGACGTCTTCCCCGCCGACGGCGACCTCGGTGCCGCCGTACTTCGAGTAGAGGACGGTCTGGCCGACCTCGATGCCGACCGGGATCAGGTCACCGGTCGAGTCGGAGCGCTTGCCCGGGCCGACGGCCAGGACCTCGCCCTGCTGCGGCTTCTCCTTGGCGGTGTCGGGGATGACGAGACCGGAAGCGGTCTGCGTCTCGGCCTCGTTCGGCCGGACCACGATGCGGTCCTCCAGCGGCGTCAGGTTCATGGATCATGCCTCCGTTGGCGTGATGTTGAAGTGGGTCATGTCAGGATCGATGAGCGTTAGCACTCCGTCGAGCCGAGTGCGAATGCTACGGCGCGCGGGTGACCATTGGCAACCGGAGATCGAGACTGCTAACGCGATGTTCGGTCAGCGTTCAGCCGACCGCAACGGCGCGTAGCAGATCGACGGTCTCGGCGAGGGGGAGGCCGATGACGTTGGTGACGCTGCCGCGGACCTCACGGACGAACGCGCCGGCCGCACCCTGGATGCCGTAGGCACCCGCCTTGTCGAACGCCTCGCCGGTCTGGACGTACCAGTCGATCGTCGCATCGTCGAGCCGTGCGAAGTCGACCTCGGTGGTGACGACGACGGTGTCGGAGGCTTCCGTCCCGCAACCGGCATCGACGACCGTGACCGCCGTGTGGCATCGATGTGTCCGACCGGACAGCAGCCGCAACATCCGACAAGCGTCTGCAGCGTCGAGCGGCTTCTCGAGGATCACGTCGTCGATCGTGACGGTCGTATCGGCCGCGACCACGATCTCGTCATGGCGGGCGGCCGCCGCGGCCTTCTCCGCCGAGAGTCGGCGCACGTAGTCGACGGGCGCCTCGCCGGTGTGCGGCGTCTCGTCGATGTCCGCCGGTCGCACCTCGAAGTCGAGGCCGAGTTGGGCGAGCAACTCCCGCCGCCTCGGCGACCCCGATGCGAGCACCAGGTCGACGCCGTCGGGCAAGGTCACGACCGGCGGGCGAGATGTACCCGGCACATCTCGTCGGGTCATCCGCCGGACATCGCCAGGACGTGGCCGTCGTCGGGAACGCTCGTGTCGTCGGCGAGCGAATCGCGCGTCTGGCCGTCGAGCCAGCCGTCGGGCAGCGCCACCTTGGACGGGCCGTTGGTGTGGCCGCGCTTGATGCGTTCACCGCCGTCGACGATCGTCGTCTCGGCACCGACGGCGTCGAGCGTGTCGGCCACGATATCTTCGAGTTCGGCGAGCGTCTTCGTCATCGAGAACCGGCGGCGCACCTCCGGCCCGACCGGGTAGCCGCTCATGTACCAACCGGTGTGCTTGCGGAAGTCGCGCATCGCCAGGTTCTCGCCGTCGATGTCGGGCCGTGCGAGCGTGAAGTGCTCGGCGAGCATGCGGGCATGGTCGACCATCACGTCGAACACCTCGCCCAGGCGGCGTGAGTCGCGCACCGGTCGGCCGTTGAGCGCGTCGATGAGGTCACCGAACAGCCAGGGTCGTCCGAGGCAGCCACGGCCGATCACAACGCCGTCGCAGCCGGTTTCGGCCATCATCCGGACGGCGTCGTGCGCCTCCCAGATGTCGCCGTTGCCCAGCACGGGGATCGTCGAACCGAGGTCGGTCATGTGTTCCTTGAGCTCACCGATCGCCTCCCACTGCGCCTCACCGGCGTAGTGCTGCTCGACCGTGCGGGCGTGCATCGCGATCGATGCGACGCCCTCGTCGGCGCACACCTCGCCGGTCCGCAGGTGGGTGAGCCAGTCGTCGAACAAGCCCATCCGGAACTTGGCGGTCACCGGCACGTCGTACGGCGCTGCCGCCGACACCGCCGCTCGCAACACGGCGCGCAGCAACTCGGGTCGGGCCGGCACCGCCGCGCCACCGCCGCGACGCGTCACCTTCGCGGCCGGGCACCCGAAGTTGAGGTCGATGTGGTCGACGCGGCCGTCGTCGCACAGCGTGTGTACCGCCCGACCCATGATGTCCGGGTCCGAGCCGTAGAGCTGGAGGCTCCGCGGGTGCTCGTCGTCACCGAAGGTGATCATCGAGTGGGTCTTCGCATTGCCGTGGACCACGGGCGTCGCCATGACCATCTCGTTCACGTAGACGAGGCCGGGAGCGAACCGACGACACAATGCTCTGAAGGGCGCGTTCGTGACTCCCGCCATCGGGGCGAGGACGACCGGGGCGGAGAGCCCGTACTGGCCGATCGAGAACGTCACGGCGATCACGGTATCGGCGAGCGCTCGATCGTTCTCGTCCGTCCAGACGGGTCGACCAGGCAATACGGTGCCCCCGGGTCTCAGAGATCGGTCGGGAAGACGCCGTCGACGACGTGGACGATGCCCTCGGGGGCGGCGATGTCGGCGCGAACGACGTTCGCCTCGGCGACGATCAACGGGTCGGCCGAATCGACGATCTGCACACCGCCGTCGGCGACGGGAATCTCCGTTCGCTCGACGAGCGTGGCACGGTCGAGGCGCTCCCCGAGCCCGAGATGGGCGAGCACGACCGCTCGAGCGACCTCGACCGAGGTGAAGTCAAGATCCGACCGTTCGGCACGCAGCGCAGCCACCGGACCGTCGAGCGGAGCGAAGAGCGTGAACGGCTGCTGGGCGGCGTCGAGTTCGGTGGCCAGCCCCGACACGCGGACGAGTTGCAGGAACTCGGCGAGGTCCGGCTCGGCGGCGAGGATCTCGGTCAGCGTCGCCGGCGACGACGTCAACGTCGTGGTCGGGGCCGTCGTCGTGGCGGGCGCCTCGGTCGTCGTGGTCGTCGCGGCGACGACCGTCGTCGAGGTGGCCGTCGGCGGCGTGCTCGTCGTGGTCGCCGTCACGATCGGGATCGTCGTCGAGGTCACGGCACCCGGCACATCGGTGGTCGGCGACACCGCGGGTTCGTCGGCCGGCGACGTCGTCGAGGCGGCCACCGGGTCGGTCGTCGGGTCGGCCGCCGTCGTGGACGGCGAAGACGTCGTCGTCGACACGTCGGCACCGGCGGCTGCGTCGTCGAGTGTCGTGCGAGCGCCGGGCACGTCGCCGCGCACCGCACACGACAGGTCGTCGCCGAGGCCCATCCAGACGTTCGGCAGTCGGATGACGAGCGAGCCGACGATCGGGTCGTCGGCGCCCGCCGGTCGGAGGTCCGCACCATCGAGCGGCTCGATCGACACGGTTGCGTCCACCGGCACCTCCCCCACCGGCACCTCCCCCACCGGCACCTCGTCGGACGGTGTCACGTCCGTCGGTCCTCCACGGCGAAGCGAGCAGTTGACCGCCGGTGGAACGAGGGTCGGATCGGGCCACGGTTCGTGGAACTCGACGGTCGACGCCCACGATTCCCCGCGCCACGCCGCGAGGGGAGCCCAACGGAACTCGACCCGTCCGGACGTGTCGGTCGACTGCATCGCGACGCGGCGACGGGTCGGGTCGTCGGGCACGATCCACTGGAACGGCGCGACGCCGGCGTCGTCGACGAAGACGACCGCCGTGACGTCGACGCTCCCCGGTGCGCCGTCGGGTCCGGTCCGAATCAGCTCCACGCCGACCGATCCATAGAGCCGCTCGCGATCGCTCCGATCGGTCGGGCGGGCTGCAACGACGAGCGCCCCGACGAGCGCGACCGCTGCGACGACACCGCCGGCGATCATCGGGCCGACCCGGCGACGTGGGGGTCGAACGACCGGGTCCGGCCGGAGCGCGGGGGCGCGCGTGTTCGGGCCTGCGCGGCCCGACTCGGCCGGGGGTGGTGGCACCCCGGGACCGGTGACGATCGGTGGATGCGGCGACGGGCGGATCGGTGCGGTCGGGGTGTCGTCGACGGTGGCACCAGGGGGCTCGCGCCCCGCCGATCGATCCGGCGCGTGCTCGTCGGACTCTGACGTAGCCAACGCCGGCTCGGACGGTGGCGCCTCGGACGGTTGCGGCTCGGCCGGTGGCGGCTCGGACGGTTGCGGCTCGGACGGTTGCGGCTCGGCCGGTGGCGACGAGATCGCCGGCACGGGACGCGGCGGCGGGAGCGGCGACGGCGGTCCGTGCAGCGGCCGACCAGTCGCCGACCGAGGTGACGAGCCGGTCGTCGGGTTCGCCGGTCGGTGCGTCGCCGGATGCGATGACGGCGGAGGGAGCGGGGCCATCGGGCCGGGGAGACGCGTCGACGACCGTACCGACGGCGGCTGCCAGCCGGCTTCCCACCGCCCGACGGTGAACCCGCCGTGTTCCGGCCGCCGACGGAGCG
>JBCBDK010000141.1:0-8325 GCA_038529675.1 Actinomycetota bacterium | reverse complement strand
CGACGGCCACGACGACGCCCCTCCCGTCGGCGAACTGCCAGGTGCGCTCGAACTGCAATCGCTGTTGCTGCCACGGTACGTCGGTCAGCGTCTCGGCCACCCGCTCCTCGCACTCCGGCGGCGGCTCGGTGTCGGTCGGCTCGGTGTCGGTCGGCGGCTCGGTCGGCTCGGTGCTCGGCGGTTCGGTGCTCGGTGGAGCGGCCGCCACGGTGGGGCCGGCCAGCGCGATCGCCACGACGAACGTGGCGATCGCGAGGACGTGCATCATCGTGTGTCGGCTCATGATGCAGCAGCCGCCTCGAGGTCGGTGGCACACACGGTCTGGAACTGTCGAGCGGTACGCCGCGTGATGTAGTGCCCTCGACCGACCGGCATCTCTCGCGCTCGAACACTGCCGAAGTTGCCCTCGTCCTTCGGACACGACAGCAGGACGATCGGTGTGCCGAGCTCGGTCATCCGTCGAAGGACCTGATCGTTCATGCCGCGGGCGGCGCCAGCCGCAGCGCGGGCGACGACGAGGTGGAGGCCGATGTCGGCGCCGGCCGGCAGGAGATCGAGGAACGGCTGGAGCGGCGAGTCCATGCCGGTCGCCACGAGGTCGTAGTCGTCGATGATGACGAAGAGCTTCTTGCCCGTCCACCAGTCACGTGAAGCGAGGCGGTCGGGGTCGATGTCCTGCCCGGGGACGCGGGGTGCGAGGGCGGCGACCGTGTCGACGACCATCTCCTTCAACGCCGACGCCGATGCAGCGAAGGCGAGCCGGTTCGCCTCGGGAATCGCCGAGGTCAGGTGGCGCCGGTAGTCGGCGAGCATGATCTGTGCCGACGACGGCGGCATCCGATCGACGATGGCGTCGCCGATCGCGCGCAACAGGTTCGTCTTGCCGCTCTGGCTGTCGCCGACGACGATCAGGTGCGGCATCTCACCGAAGTCGTGCCACACGGGCTCGAGATCGTCCGCGGCGAGACCGATCGGCACGACGAGGTCCGACTCGCGGCGCTCGTCGCCCTGCGGCTCGGGCAGCTCGGCGCGATCGAGGACGGTCGGGACCAGCCGGACCTCCGGCGCCCGCTCGTCCGGCCAGACGGCGTTGATCTTGGCGACCGCGTCGCGTGTCACTTCGGGGAGGTCATCGATCGTGCAACCTCCGTCGAAGCGGGGCAGACCCGACAGGAAGTGCAAGCCGTCGACGGTGAGGCCACGGCCGGGCACCGCCGGCACGTTGGCGGCGAGCTTCGACTTGATGACCGAGTCGATCGGGTCACCCAGCCGGAGCTCGAACTTCGTGCCCAAGTTGTCTCGCAGCCACGGCCGCGCGTCTGCCCAACGCGTCGTGGCGGTCACGAGGTGGATGCCGAAGCTGATGCCCCGCATGACGAGGTCCTTGACCGCACCTTCCTGCGCCTCGTAGTCCTCGCGGAGCGAGTACCAACCGTCGACGATGAAGAACACGTCGTCGGCGTAGGGCTCGTCGGCGAACTCGCCCTCGGCACGGCGACGGCGGTAGTCGGCGATCGAGTCGATGCCGTGCTCGGCGAACAGCTCTTCTCGAGCCCCGAGCAGGTTGATCATCTCGGCGACGGTCCGCTCGACACGTTCCTTGTCCCGTCGCGCTGCGACGCTGCCGACATGGGCGAGATCCTTCAGCGTCGCGAGGCCCCCGCCGCCGAAGTCGAGGCAGTAGAACTGGACCTGACTCGGTCGGTGCGTGGCAGCGAGGGCGAGGATCAGGGTCCTGATCATCGTGCTCTTGCCGCTCTGCGTCCCGCCGGCGATGCCGACGTGGCCGCCGGCTCCCGACAGGTCGGCGACGAGGTAGTCCCATCGCTGTTCGAAGGGCTTGTCGACGTAGCCGACCGGTACGACGAGTCGATCGAACGGTGTCGATGGCCGACCGTCGGCGAGATCACCATCGGGGAGCAACTGATCGACGGCCGGCGCATCGGAGAGCGGCGGCAGCCACACACGGTGCGCAGGAGGTGATCCGGTGGCGACGATCCGATCGGCCAGGACGCTCAGCAGCGTGTCGCGCTGCTGGTCGTCGTCGCTGTCCTCGTCGCCGTTCACGTCAGCGTCGTCGTGGGCGGCGAGCGGGGCGGTCGGCGCGATGTAGGTCGTGCCGAATGGAACGATCTCGTTGGCCACCGACGGTCGGCTCGCCGTGCGCACCGCTGCCCGCTCGCGCAGTGGTGCCGACACGTAGGCGCCGGTGAACTGCTCGAGTGGGTTGCGATCGGTCTGGAGAAATCCGCCGCCGGGTGGCAACGGTTGGTCGAACGCGTCGGTGACGCCGAGCACCGACCGGCTCTCCTGGGCCGAGAACATCTTCAGGCCGATCCGGTACGACAGGTGCGACGACAGCTCGTGGATGCGGCCGTCGTCGAGCCGCTGGGTGGCGAGGAGGAGGTGCACGCCGAGGCTGCGCCCGAGACGACCGACCATCACGAAGAGGTCGAGGAACTCGCGTTTGGCGCTGAGCAGCTCGCTGAACTCGTCGAGGATCACGAGCAGCGACGGCAGCGGCGGTAGCGCGGTACCCTTCGCTCGCGCCTTTTCGTAGTCGCGTAGCGACGAGTATCCGGCGTCGCGCAAGAGCTCCTGACGCCGGACCATCTCGCCGTGGATCGCATCCTGCATGCGATCGACCAGCGGGAGCTCGTCGGCAAGGTTGGTGATGATCGCCGACACGTGTGGCAGGTCCTCCAGGCCGAGGAACGCCGAGCCGCCCTTGAAGTCGACGAGGATCAGATTGAGCGACTCCGACGAGTGCGTGCAGGCCAGCGACAGGATGAGCGTTCGCAGGAGCTCGCTCTTGCCCGACCCGGTCGCTCCCACCAACATGCCGTGCGGACCGAAACCGCCCTGCGCTGCCTCCTTGAGATCGAGGTCGATGGGGACGCCCTGGTCGTTGACCCCGATCGGAACGCGCAAGTGCTCCGAGCTGGGCCGCGTCTGCCACATCCGCTGCGGATCGAAGTTGCGGGCATCGGGGATCGACACGAGCTCGCCGAAGTCGACGTCCGCGACCGACTGCTCCTCCGCGTCGTTGCCACCCGCTGGCGGCCGGAACGACGACAACGCCCGTGCGATTCGCTCGGCCTCGACGACCGACAGTCGGTCGGGACGGCCGATGTGACGGCGGTCGTCGTCCTCACGGGCGGGCACCACGTGCAGCTCGCCGGGGGCCACGTCGAGTTCGAGTGTGAACGACTGCGCATGTGGGAACAGCGACCCGCCGACGTCGACGACGGTCACGCCGGCGTAGCCGTACGTCGTCATCCGCGATCCGGCCGGCACCTCCACGCCGTCGAGGACGACGAGCACCTGCGGGTCGCCCGGCGACGCCTGTCCGTTGGGACTGAAGCGCGGGCGTTCGTTCAGTTCGTCGCCACCGAGCACCGCGGCGAGACCTCCGAGATCATCGGCGAAGAGCCGCACGTTGCCGGCTGCGTCGGTGCCGAGTGGATGCTGTGCGTGGGGCAGCCACTTCATCCACTCCCAGCCGCCGACCCGCTCGGGCGCGGCGCAGACCACCATGCGCAGGTCGTCGGGCGAGTGCAGCGCCGCGAGCTGGCAGATCATCGCGCGAGCCATCGCATCGACGTCGTCGCCGTGGCCGCGGAGGAGCACGTTGGCGAACGCTCGGACCGAGACGGACACCGGAAGGTCCGGCACCGAGTGGTTGGCTTCCAGGAAGCGCTTCATCGACACTGCGCACAACGGCTCCAGGTCCTCGGCCGGCTTGGTCTCCGGCGGTTGGAGGCGTACGCGGAGCCGCTGCGTGCCCGTGGCGATCCGGACGTGCCCGAAGTCGTCGTCGTTGGCACGCCGCTCCCACATGCGGTCGCCGCCGATGACGGCGTGGAGCGACGCCGGGTCCGGGTGGCGCCAGAGGAGTGCGGCGCGTTGCTGGTCGGCGATGCGGCGAACCTTTCGGCGCGTCTGGCCGAGGTAGCGCATGTAGTCGCGGCGGATGCCGTTGAGCTCGCGCTTGCGTTCGCCACCGCCCCTCGTCATGGTCATGACACCCATGCCGACCATCGACATGCCCATCATCGCGGGCATCAGCGCCGACGCTGCGTTGCCGCCGGGCCGGAACATGACGAGTGCGCCGACGCCCATGCCGAGCGCCATCGGCAACATCATGAACATGTGAGCGAAGCTCTTCGGCTTGCGCGCTGGGAGCTCGGGCGGCTCCTGCAGCATCAGCTCACCGTCGGGCAACTCAGGACCGGGTTGTCTGCCGCTGCGTCGATACGTCGTGGTCGTCATCAGATCTCCTGCCCGCTGCTCGGTGCTCCGACGGGGAGCTCTCGCTGTTGCACTCCACGTGAGGCGCGGGTGTTCGTCACGCCGGTCGGAAGATTCGACGCAGCGGCGTGACGAAGGGACGTGACGAATCGGCGAAACGAATCGGCGTGACGAATCGGAGGCGAGGGCGTTGACGTGGTGACCACGTTCGAATCTCGTCGCTCGGCACCACCGGGCGAGCCACCCGAGGAGCGCACCACCATGAATGCGACGACCGTGACCGACCTGTGTCGGATCACTGTGATCAGCCCGACGTCGTTCGCCGACCTCGCGGTCCCGACGACGACGCCGGTGGCGGAGCTGGTACCGGCCCTGCTCCGGCACTGCGACGACCGCACGCTCGCCGATCGCCCTGCGGTGCTGCAGACGCTCGGCGGCGCGCCGCTCGAGCCGACCGACACGATCGAGAGCAGCGGCGTCCGCGACGGCGACTCGCTGTATCTCCGGCCGCGAGAAGATCCGATGCCCTCGATGGTCTTCGACGACCTGATCGACGGAGTCGGCGCCACGGTGGAGGCGCGACCCGACACCTGGGGGCCGAACGCCACGGCGACGTTGTGCACCACGGTCGCCGTCATCGCACTCGGCTTCGGCCTCGCTGCCGGCTGGTGGTTCGGACCGTCCTCGGCGCTGGTGTCGACGAGCATCGGCGCGGCCCTGGCCCTGCTCGGTGCCGCCGCCGTCGCCACCCGCCTCATGGATGCCGGGCGAACCGGCTTCGTGCTGGCGCTCGCTGGCTGCTGCTACGCGACCCTCGGCGGCGCCACGACCGCACTCACGGCCGGTGGCCAAGCGTCGGGGTCGTTCCTCGAGCTCCCACGCGGTTGGAACGTCGACGCGGCCGTTCTGCTCGCCGGATCCACGATGCTCGGCGTGTCATCCGTGCTCGCCGCGATCGCAACGGGCCGACACATCGACGTCTTCGTCGGCCTGGCGACGGCGGCGGTCGGCGCGATCGGCGTCGGCCTCACGATCACCTCGACCGGGTGGAGCTGGGAGGACACCGCAGCGACCGCGATCGTGGTGGCCGTCCTCGCCGGGCCGATGCTCCCGCCGCTCTCGTACCGGATCGCCGGCCTGCGACCGCAGGATCTCCCGACCGACGTCGACGACCTGGGGAGCGACCTCGTCGAGCCGATTCCGGGCACCGAGGTCGTACAGCGTGCTCAGCTCGCCGATCGAGTCCTGAGCGGCATGCTCATCGGCACCAGCGTGGTCGTCGTCGTCGGCATGGTCGGCGTCGCGCGCGCGTCCGGCACCGCGCCGGTCGTACTTCTCGTGTCGGTCGGTGCGGCCCTGCTCCTGCGCTCACGGTTGTTGAACGGGGGGCGCCAGAAGGTCGCGACCGCCCTCGCCGGCACGGCGGTCGTCGTTGCGCTCGTCGCGCGATTCGCTGCTGCGTTCGACGGGACCGAGCGTCTCCTCGCAGCGATGGGGCTCGCGATCGCCGGCGGCCTGCTGATGTTGCTCGCCGCCAGCCGCCTGCCGACCATGCGGTGGTCGCCGTACTGGGGTCGATCCGCCGACCTCCTCGAGTCGCTGTTCGCGATCCTCCTGTTGCCGGTGCTCTTCTCGATGCTGGGCGTCTACGCCACCGCCCGAGGGATCGGCGGGTGATCGGCCGTGCGTGACAAACGTGACCAGCTCCACGCCCACCTCTTCATGGTCGGGCGGTTGATCTCGGCGGTCGTCCGTGGCGAGCCCGATGCACCACAGTCACCGATGCGTCGGTCGTCGACCGGCACGCACATCGGCCTCGCGATCACGATGGTGATCGTGGCCGGTCTCATCGGCTGGGGATTCCTTCGACCCGGTGCGAACACGGACTGGCAGGCGGACGGTGCGCTCGTGATCGAGAAGGAGACCGGTGCCCTCTACCTCAATGTCGACGGACGGCTCCACCCATCGGTGAACTACTCGTCCGGTCTGCTGGCAGCAGGCAACGGCGGCTCGCCGATCACGGTGTCCGCCGCGTCGCTCGACGAGGCACCGCGCGGTGCGCCGGTCGGCATCGTCGGCGCGCCCGACGGCGTGCTCGCGCCGCCGAGCGATGCGACCGGGGCCTGGGAGATCTGTGCGACCACCGACGTCGACCCCGATCCGAACGTCGACGACGTGGTGTCGATCACCGTGCTCCTCGACCCGGATCGAGAGAGCGCGGCGGCGGCGCGCCGGAACTCCGCCGTCCTCGTCTCGTCGACCGACACGGACGACACCGTGCTCGTCGTCGACGGTCGCCGGCACACGATCGCGGATCCGTCGGCGCTGGCGTCCCTCGGCTACGAACAGATCGACCCGACCGCAGTGCGATCGGCATGGCTGAACGCGTTGTCACCTGGATCGGACATCGCCCCGCCCGACATCGCGGACCGAGGTGAGCCGGCGATCGAGATCGACACCGTCCAACACTTCGTCGGGCAGGTCTTCGTCGTGGAGCGTATCCAGCGGCGTAGCGAGTACTTCGTGCTCCTCGCGGACGGCATGCTGCCGGTGAGTGAGACGACCGCGGCGCTGCTGCTCGGTGACCCCGCAACCATCGAGGCCTATCCGGACGCCACCGTCGAGCCGATCGAGATCAGCGGGGCCGAGCTCGGACTGCTCGGCGAGTCACCGTCTCGTCCACTCGATCGCGACTGGCCGGAATCGCCACCGTCGGTCGATGCCCTCGGCGACGGCGTCGCATGTCTGCGTGTCGACTTCGACCCTGACGACGACCCCCGAACCAGCGTGGTCGTGCGTGACGAGGTTCCCGACGCCGTGGAGCTGCCCGATCGGGCGGGCGAGCGGACCGGGTTGTCGGCCGACCACGTCGTCGCTCGCGCCGGCAACGTCGACGTGGTCGGCGCGGTCGCCGCACCTGGCCAGGCGACCGGAACGAGGTTCGTCGTCACCGAGCTCGGTGTGAAGTACCCGATCGCCTCCGACGATGCGGCCGCTGCGCTCGGCCTCGCCGGCGCCGAGCCGGCACTCGTGTTCGCCGAGCTGCTCGACTTCCTCCCGACGGGACCCGCGCTCGACCCGGACGCGGCCCGCACGATCGTGCCGATCCAGCCCGCCGGCGGCTGACCGGTTCCCCGCCGCGGAATTCTTCCCGTTTCTGCGTGACGTCGGGCCCCCCGAGGCGTGGGAGACGGGAAGGGAGTCACCCGCCGGTGAGGTCACCGGGAGGCCGACGCCCTTCATCCGTTACCCACCCATCTACCCACCCATCTACCCACCCACCACCACCGACCCAGAAGGAGTGATCGACATGGCCAACCAGAACGTCAACGTCAGTTCACAGACCATGCAGAACGCCGTCCAGCGGCTGCAGCAGACCTACGAACACAACCGGGCCAAGCGCGAGCAGACGACCCAGACGATCGCGAACCTGATGAGCATCTGGGGCGGAAACGCCGCCGTGGCCTTCAGCCGAGCGATGGACAACTGGCTGCAGAACATCGACACGGTCCAGAACGCCCTGCTCGAGATGATCGAGATCATGGGCGGGAACATCCAGCAGTACGTGGCCCAGGAGCAGGCTGCGGACGACGCCGCCAACCAGCTGGCTGCGACGCTCGCGACCTGATCGCCCCGCCAGGACCTGACGCAACCCCTCACGAGGAGACACGAACGACATGACCGACTTCAACATCAATCCGACCCAGGTGATGACCGTGGTCGAGGACATCGCTGCGACGACCAAGGCGCTCAACGACGAACTCGACCAGATGGGTGCCGATCTTCGGACCGGCCTGAGCCAGTGGGAAGGTTCCGCCGTCGTGGCCTACGAACACCACAAGGCCACCTGGGATGCGGCCGCCGACCGCATGACGGTCAACCTCGAGAACGCTCGTGCTGCGTTGACCCAGATCAACGAGGCCTACGACCGCACCGAGACCGCGAACGCCAACACCTGGGGTTCGGTCTGACGCGATCCCATCTGACCCGACCCGACGGGTGAGTTCGGCGTCCACCCCCCGGACGCCGAACTCACCCGTCACCCGACAGCGCGCCGTCGCCGACGGCGTCGAC
>JBCBDK010000140.1:0-8330 GCA_038529675.1 Actinomycetota bacterium | reverse complement strand
GCCGCAGCCGCCGGGCTGGATTCGATCGAGACGGCGGCGTTTCCTTCGGGCGCTTCGCTCGGGCTCGGCGACCAGGTCGAGCGACGACGCGCCCTGGCGAAGCGCCCACGCGAGTGCGCCGCCGAGGGACCGGTCAGCGGGTCCGTCGATCAGCACCCAGGCGCCGTCGGCGAGCACGAGCGAAGCGCCCGAAGGAAACGCCGCCGTCCCGATCGAATCCAGCCCGGCGGCTGCGGCCTCGTCGCGGAGATGCTCGGCGATCAGCGCGCGCAACTTGATACCGAGCAGCTGGCTGCGGCGATCGTTGCTCACGTCGAAAAGGCTAGCCCTCACCCACGACCGCCGACCCGAGTTGGAATTCGTCCCCGAGCAGGAATCCAACTCGGCCACGCACCGTCGGGCACCGAGATCCCGTGCGGTACCGCACCCGAGCCCAAACCCGACGCACGCCGGCGTTGGATTCCGTCCCTGAGCAGGAATCCAACTCGGTGGGTCAGGTGAAGACGGCGGTGACGTCGATGACGACGTCGATGTCGCCGAGGGCGTTGAAGACCCGCAGGTTGCCGTTGGCGCCGACCTTCGCGATCGTCATGTTCGAGATGACCTGACCGCCGAGCACATTGACCACCGACGTCTCCGGACGGTCGTCGCCGTCGGGCCAGACGGTGAGGAACGTGCCCGTCGTCGGCGCGATACCGATGATGTTGATCGCCGCCGCCGTGATCTGCGAAGGCACCGAGCCGGCACCACCGACCCGGATGTTGAGCTCCTGGCCGGCACCGAGCCGACGCCGTGGCGCGCCGGTCCCGTCCCGCGTGTCGAGCACTCGCGAGCCGGGAATCGGCGACAGGCGAGCGCCGTCGGAGGAGAAGTAGCCCATCACGTCGGCGATGACGTGGGCATCGCTGACGAACGGCTGGAGCGAGATGGCACCGTCGCCACCGACCTGGCAGACCACCAGGTTCGGCATGATCTCGCCAGGCAGCCAGTTGAGCGACGACGTCTCGGGTCGCGAACCCCCCGACGCCCATGCGGTGAGGAACCCGGGTCCGGGCGGTGCGACAGGTGTGAGGTTGACGAGCACGGAGTCGACGCCCGAGCGGGGTACGCCACCGCGACCGAGCACCGGGAGCGCCAGCGGCCCGGCGGTCCGAAGCGCGGACTTCGCCGCGAGACCGAAGCGGGAGTCGAGGATGCGGGCCGGCGTCACGGGGTTCAACCGCATCCCGGCACCGGCATGGAAGTACCCGACGACGTCGACGATCGCCTGCGCGGAGCCGAGCGCGTTGCGCACCGTGATCGAGCCGTCCTCGCCGACCGGGCAGATCGCCATGTTCGGCTGCACCTGGCCGGGTACGAGGTTGAGGTTCGAGGTCTCAGGCACCGAGCCACCGGTCGGGAACGCGGTGAGGAACGTCGGCTGCGTCGCCTCGAGACCGGTGAGGTTGATCATGACTGCGCTGATTCCGGACGGGACGTTCGGGAGTCCGGCGATCGGGACGCGCATCGAGCCGCCCGCGCCGAGCGCGCGACGGGGCACACCCTGGCCGCTTCGGGTGTCGGCCGCGCGAACAGGGGTGATCGAGACGTAGCTGTCGCTGCGCGTGCCGGGCACGACGGCGCCACCGCTCCCACCGCCGGGAGCGGTACCGGGGCCGGATCGGAACAGCCCGAGGTTCTCGCTGTAGCCGGGCACCACGTCGCTGCCGCCACCGCCGAGCCAGCCGTCGATGATCGAGCCGTAGTAGTCGCGCAGGTCGACGTGGGTCGGCATCCGCTCCCAACGTTCGAGCCCGGCGAGCGAGGGGCGCTGGCCGTAGAAGCCACCGCGGACGTTCGCGCCGAGCACGAACTGTGGCGCCGACGAGCCGTGATCGGTGCCTGCGCCGTCGTTGGCGTGCGAGGTCCGCCCGAACTCCGAGAACGTCATGATCGTCACGCGGCTGCCCCACCGGGGGTCGAGGATCTGGAAGAACCGCTCGATCGCTGCGTTCAGTTCGTCCATCCGGACCGGATGCTGCTGGGGCTGACCGGCGTGGCTGTCGAAGTCGCCGAAGCCGGCCGAGAGCACGCGGAAGCCGAGGTTGGCGTTGACGAGTCGGGCGGCGATCTCGAGCTGCTGCACGATCCGCGCGCCTTCGAGTTCGTCGGACGGCAGGACCGGCGCGAGGGTCTGGGCGACCTCGAGTTGGTCGGCCTGAGACCGCGCGACACGCCCATACCACGCTGATCCGCCCGCCGAACCGAAGCTCCGGATCGAGGCGTACAGCGACTCGTCGGCGTCGGCGCGCCACTCGCGTGCGACGCCGAAGTCGGGCTGACCGACCGGCACCGTCGTCGCGGCGCCGCTCCGGCCGATCATGTGCAGGGGCAACGAGTAGCCGATCTCCGCGGCGGCGAACAGGTCCTGCCCGCTCGACAGGTAGCCGTCGAGCCACCGGCCGAGCCAGCCGCTGTCGGGGATGCCCGTCGGTCGTCCGGCCATCCACTTGGCCATCGACGAGAAGTGACTGAAGTCGTCGAGCCCGTGCCCGACCCCTTCGACGATCGCTAACTGGTCGGCGTCCCAGAACCGCTTGAGCACCGGCAGCCCGGGGTTGAGTCCGGCGTTGGCGTCGAGGCGCAGTGTTTCCCCAGCCGGCACGGCGAGCGCCCCGTGCTGGGCGTAGTAGCGACCGTCGTTGACGGGCACCACGGTGTTGAGGCCGTCGTTGCCACCGAACAGGCCGATGACGATGAGCACGCCGTCGTTGGCGCCGATCGGCCCGGCCGCCCAGGCGGACGCGTCGTGGCCGAGCGCGCTGTCGAGCAGCGACGTGCCGGGCCCGGCGACGGCGCCGGCGCCGAGGCCCATGCCGACCAGCTGGAGGAAACGACGTCGGTCGAGCCCCGCCGGGTCGTCGTCGATCAGGTCGGGGCGGGACAGGTGCCGAAGTGCGTCGGCGGTGGAGATGTCGGGGTCGAGCATGGTGGTTCCGATCCGGTGCGAACGTCGTGGGTCAGGCGAGGTGCATCTCGGGGGCGAGCAGGATGAGCATCAGGGCGTCGAGGCGTTGCCACGGGTGCACGCCCGAGTCGTTGAGGTGGTTGATGCACGTCGAACGCGTCGAGGCGGGGACCTCCAACCTCGTCGCTGCGATCAGCCGATCGACCCACGCGGGCACCGAGTCCTCACCCATCTGGGCGCGCGTGATGCGCCCGCCCGGAAGATCGATGTAGCCGTTGTCTCCGCCCCATGTGCCGTCGCCGACGCGCCAGAGCACGCCCTGCACCATCCGGTTGCGGGCTTCCATCGCGCTCGCGTTCACCCAGTAGCCGTTCGGTCGCCAGCCACTGACGTTCGGCGGGTAGAGCGGACGTTGGCCGGCGCGATCCATCAGCCCGAGCGACGCCCCGAACTCGGCCGGGAGCCCGGTCGCGATCATCAGCGCCACGCTGTACTCGAAGGGTTGCCGCACGAGGCCGTTCTTCACGGCGCCCGAGTAGAACTCGTCGCGGAGGAGCATCGTGCGGACCCATGGCCTGATCTCGAAGCGGTTGGGGTTGCCCGCCAGGAGTGAGGTCCGCAGCGCGTTCATCACGCCGGCCGGCACGCCGCCGCTGTCCGCTTCGGCGAACTCCTGCCACAGCTTCTTCGAGAGGAACTCTGCTGCGACCTCCGCGGTCGGGCGGCCGGCATTGGGTCCGACGGGAACGGTCCCGGAGCCGAGCGGCCCGCTGCCGAGGATCACCTCGATGGTCTCGAACCCGGCCTCGTCGTTCGGTCGGCCGCTGTCGTTGACGCGTCGGCCGAGGAAGTTCTGCGGCGTCGGGTCGTGGCCGGCCTCCCATGGTCGATCGGCGGGTGCCGGCGGCAGGAACTCGTACACGCCGGTGTCCCACGGGGCGGTGTGACCGGTCCACGCCGCAGTGGCCGCCTCGACGTCGGCCTCGGTGTAGTTGCCGACGCCGAGCAGGAACAGCTCCATCAACTCGCGGGCGAAGTTCTGGTTCGGCGAGTTGGCGAAGTTGCGGTCGTTGTCGAGGTAGCGCAGCATCGCCACCTGGAGCGACATCTCCTTGACCATCGAGGAAACGTCGCCATTGACGCCGTCGCGGCGCCACAGGTCGATCTGTTCACGCATGAGCTCGGCCGAACCGACCTTGCCGAGATCACTCGGGATGTGGCCGTGCCAGAAGAACGCCATGCGTTCACCGAAGGGGCGTGGCGCGTCGGCCATCCGGTCGAGCCAGTGCTCCGCGAGGCGGACGCCCTTGAACCAGCCCTCGTTCTCACCGAGGCCGGCGAACGACGCCGACGGGGGCGAGGTGTCGACATCGAGCACGTCGTCGACGCACGCCGCCATCGAACCGAGGCCGAGGAGGTGCTGCACCCGCTCGGGGCGATCGATGATCTCGGTGCGCCGGAGCAGGTGACGGACGTTGGCCTCGTTGAAGGCGGGCACGGGGTCTCCGTTTCGGTGGCGATGAGCCGGTCGGGTGGATGCGTTGGCAACTGGACGTCTCGCGCTGCGTACGCGTCGCATCGCGTTCAAGGGTTTCGGCCCGCTCCCCGGCTCGGTTCAGCGACCTTGCCGAAGTCTTGATCACGTGATCGCAATGAACGTAACACAACCGCAATGGATGTCGAAACCTCTCCCGGAACACCGAACGCCGCCCCGGCGGACCGGAGCGGCGTTCGTCACGTGTTGTGATCGTCGGTGTGCTCGGCAGGCGATGCGTCGGCATCGCCTGCCGCCGCAGGTCACTCCTCGACGTTCGAGGGAGCGCCCGACCGGCGGCCGTACCGACGGTTGAAGCGCTCGACGCGACCACCCGAGTCGACCAGCTTCTGCTTGCCGGTGAAGAACGGGTGGCACTCGTTGCACAGTTCGACGGAGAGGTCGCCCTCGACGGTCGAACGGGTCTGGAACGTGTTCCCGCACGAGCACTTGACGGTCGTGTCGGTGTACTCGGGATGGATGTCGGTCTTCATGATCGTGACTGCTTTCTCGATTCACGGGTGACGGCTGATCGCAACTTCGGGCTCGGACGCCGGGTGGCGTCGGGCGGCGATCGTCGTCGACGAATCGGCCCACCACGCTACCGACTTCGGCCGGCTCCTCCTCCGGAGCGCGGCGACGGGCAGTGGGCGGGACGGCCCCGGGGTGTCAGACGACGACGCCCTGGAGACGCGCAGCGGTGAGGGTGTTCTCCATGAGGCAGGCGATCGTCATCGGCCCGGTGCCGCCCGGCATCGGTGTGATCCAGCCGGCAACCTCCGAGACGGGATCGAAATCGACGTCGCCGACGATGCCCGACTCGGTGCGCGACACGCCGACGTCGATCACGGCGGCGCCGGGCTTGACCATGTCGGCCGTGATCATCCGGGCCTGGCCGGCGGCACCGACGACGATGTCGGCCTCTCGGACCACCGCGGCCATGTCGCCGGTGCGCGAGTGCGCCATCGTGACCGTGGCATCGACGCCCTTGCGGTTGAGTAGCAGCGACAGCGGTAGCCCGACGAGAGTCGACCGGCCGACGACGACGGCCCGCTTGCCCGACGTGGGCACCTCGTACTTCTCGAGCAACCGCATCACGCCGAGCGGTGTACAGCTGACCAGCCCGGGTCGGTTCCGCACGAGTCGGCCCATCGACCGCTCGGTGAGCCCGTCGACGTCCTTCTCGGCCGGCACGAGATCGAGCACCGGCTCGGGGTCGAGGCCATCGGGCAACGGGAGTTGGACCAGGATGCCGTGGACCGACGGATCGGCGGCGAGCCCGGCGACGACCCGCTCGACCTCGGCCTGGGTCGCCGTCGCCGGCAGCTCCTCGTGGCGGGAGATCATCCCGGCGTCGGCGGCCTTCTTGTGCTTCGAGTTGACGTAGCGACGCGACGGTCCGTCGTCGCCGACCAGCAGTGTCGCGAGGCAGATGTCGGGGGAACCGACCGCCTCGATCGTCGTCGCCAACCCCGCGACGACCTCGTCGCGGAGTGCATTGCCGTCCATCACGATCGCGGTCACGGCGTCGGATGCTAACCCTCCGTCGAGGCGCCCTCGACGAACGATCTACGCTTCCGCAGCGGGCGACATCGACCTGGGAGGGCAACATGAGATTCGACCACGCACAGTTCCACCTCGAGCAGGTGCACCACGGCGAGCTGAGTCGCCGCGACGCGCTGAAGCTCGGCGCGGGCGCGGCCGTCGCGGCCGCCGGAGCCACGGCGGCTGTCGGACTGGCAACCGGCGAGACCGCCGGCGCCGACGATCACCTCGACGGTGAGTTCGGCGACGAGATGTTCGACGTCGAGATGGTACTCGCCGAGGGCTGGGGTACGAGCAAGTACGGACCCGACGACCAGCGCGGCACGTTCAATGAAGTCACCCCGAACCGGACGTACACGACGATGGCCCGGATGCGCCCCGGTGACGTGCGGGCGTACCAGCTCGGCGAAGAGATGTTCAACGGATTTCCCGCCTTCCCGGCGGACCCGCCGCGGACCCACGACATGTTCCTGCTCGCGTTCGGCTTCGACGCCGGCGCGGACTTCGCAGCCGGGGGCGGCATCCAGTCCGGCGACACGCCACTCGGCCCGAACCTCGTGACCGGGTTCGAAGAGCGCTTCGCCGAGAACTTCACGTTCCAGATCGGGACCCAGATCGACGGGCTCGGGCACGTCGGCACCGGCGACGTCTATTACAACGGCCACACGGCGCAGGACCTCGCATCACCGACCGGGCTCACCGCGCTCGGCAACGAGACCATGGGTCCGATCGCAACTCGCGGGGTCGTACTCGACATCGTCGGGATGAAGGTGGCGTCGGGTGCGACCGACGACTTCTTCATCGCACCGAACGGCGAACCGGTGCTGCGCGACAACTACCGCATCACGATCGACGACATCGAGAACGCGCTGTTCCGCCAGCGGATCAACCTCCCGATTCGGGCCGGTGACATCCCGATCTTCCACACGGGGTGGACCCATCTGGTCAAGGACGACCCGGTTCGCTACCTCACACAGGAACCCGGGATCTACCTCGCCGAGGCCCGCTATCTCGCGGACCGCGACGTCGCGCTGATCGCGTCGGACACGTGGGGGCTCGAGGTGCTCGACCCGGCGGTGACGGGCGGCAACGCGTTCCCGTGCCACCAGGAGCTGTTCGGCAAGTTCGGCTGCCGCATCGGTGAGTCGTTCGTGACCGACGCGGCGATCGCGGACAACGTGTTCGACGGGTTGCTCGTCGTCACGCCCGAGAACGTCCCGGGCGCCACCTGCGGTTCGAGCGCACCGACGCTCCTCGGCCCGACAGGCCGCGCCCCGCGCAGCTGACCACGAGAACGCGGGGACTCCGACCCCGAACGTTCTCCGAGAACGCGCAGACTCCGACCCCGAGTGTTCCCCGAGAACGCGCGGACTCCGACCCCGAACGTTCTCCGAGAACGCGCAGACTCCGACCCCGAGTGTTCTCGGGGTCAGCCGGCTTCGGAGTGGGTGACGGGCTCTTCGCCCATCCACTCGCGGAGCGTGTTCTTGAGCTTGGTCTGCTGGATGAACAGGTCGTGCTCGACCGAGTTGTTCCCGCGCGCTTGCGGTGCCTTCAGGTAGAAGCTCAAGAACTCCTGCACGTCGCTCTCACCGGCGCGGTGGGCGAGGTCCATGAAGAGTGCGAGGTCGAGCACGATCGGCGCGGCGAGGATCGAGTCGCGGCAGAGGAAGTCGACCTTGATCTGCATCTCGTAGCCGAGCCAGCCGAAGATGTCGATCGCGTCCCACCCCTCCTTGTTGTCGCCGCGTGGCGGGTAGTAGTTGATCCGCACGACGTGATCGATGTTGCCGTAGAGATCGGGGTAGGTCTCGGGCTGCAGGATCGTGCCGAGCACGCCGAGCTTCGACTCCTCCTTGGTCTTGAAGTTCTCGGGGTCGTCGAGCACCTCGCCGTCACGATTCCCGAGGATGTTGGTCGAGTACCAACCGCGCAGGCCGAGCATGCGCGCTTTGAGTCCGGGAGCGAGCAGGGTCTTCATCAGGGTCTGGCCGGTCTTGAAGTCCTTGCCGGCGATCGGCACACCGCGCTGACGTGACAGCTCGACCATGCAGTCGAGGTCGGTCGACAGGTTGGGTGCACCGTTGGCGAACGGGACGTCGCTCTGGAGCGCGGCGTAGACGTAGATCTGCGACGGCGAGATGTTCTCGTCGTTCGCCTTCAGGCCGGCCTCGAACGCCTCGACCGTGCTGTGCACCTCGGTCGGCTCCTGGTACGCCTCGGTCGAGCCGCACCACACCATCACGAGCCGATCGCAGCCGTTGGTCTCCTTGAAGTTGGCGATGTCCTCGATCAGCGCCATCG
>JBCBDK010000139.1:0-8341 GCA_038529675.1 Actinomycetota bacterium | reverse complement strand
CGCAACACGGTCGCCGGGTCCGACCGCGTAGGTCTGCATCGCCGCGCCGGCGTACTCGAGTGCGCTGGCGTGCGTGTGGACGATGCCCTTGGGCTTCCCGGTCGAGCCGGACGTGTACACGATGTAGGCGTCGTCCTCGGGTCGCCGCGGCATCGGGTCTGCCACCGACCCGACGGAGTCGAGCGGCTCGGCTCGGTCGACCGAGGGCGCTGCGGGCACGGCGTGCCACGACACTTCGAGATCCGCTGACGCCGCCCACGACGCGCTCGAGGCCGGCAACACGATCGGCACGCCGAGTTCGGCGATCAGTTCGGCGGTACCTCGGAGCCGATGGTCGACGACGAGTGCGGCAACCGCTGCGTCGTCGAGGATCGACCGAGCGTGGGCCGGTGGCGCGAGCGGGTCGACCGGCACGACGACGGCGCCCAGCCGCAGAACTCCGTGCACGACGACGAATGACCACGCAGTCTTGGGGATTCGGATGCCGACGCGATCGCCGGGCCGGACCCCGGCCGTTCCGAGGGCCCACCCGACCTGGTCGGCGGCGCGTGCATAGTCGCTCCAGCTCAGCGACATCGTGCCGTCGGTCAGTGCGACAGCGCCAAGGTCGGCGCCTGCGGCGAGCAGGCGTTCGGGTCGGAGCAGGTCGAGGAGCGTGGTCGCTCCCGGCACACCGCTCATCGATCGGCACCGTCGGTCACAGCTCGTTCGTAGCAGCACGGCAAGCCCGGCGAAAACCCGCGCCGATAGCGTAGGAACGCACCGCTCGACGCGGGCATCCGTATGACACTCCACGCCAACGGCCACCCGCTCCGAGTCGACGCCGATCATCTCGGCGAACTCGAGCCGATGAACCACCTCCTCGGCGACGCCGGTGCACTACGCCAGGCGATGGCCGACCGCGGACATCTCTTCTTCCGCGGACTGCTCCCGGCTCCGCGCGTGCTGTCCGCCCGCTCGGAGATCCTCCAGAAGTACGCGATTCTGGGCGAGGTGGACGATCGCCATCCGATCGATGAGGCGATCGCGGGTGATCGCGCCGGCATCCACACCGCCAATCTCCGTGCGTTCTCCGAGAGCGTTCGCACGGGCGCTGCATATCTGGGTGTGACCGACAGCGACGAGGTGCTCGGCGTCCATGCCGCCCTGCTCGACGCCGAGCCCGACGACGTTCGCAGCTTCGACATGCGATGGCCTCGCTTCGTCCGACCTGGCGAGGGGTGCGGCTTCCACTGCGATGGGCCGTACATGAACCGAGGTACGAGCCGCATCTTCTCGTCGTGGATCCCACTCGGACGCGTCGAGCGCCACGAAGGAGCGCTGATCGTGCTCGAGGACAGTCACCGCTGCGACGAACTCCACGCCGGCTACCTGCGAGCCGATGCCGACCGTGACGGCCTCACGTGGCTCGACGACGACCCCGTCGCCGTGCAACGGCGGTACGGCCGGCGATGGCTCACCACCGACTTCCAGCCGGGCGACGTGCTCTGCTTCGGGATGCACACCCTGCACGGAGCGATCGACAATGCGTCGTCGACGGGGCGCTGCCGGCTGTCGTCCGACTCGCGCTACCAGCGCACCGACGAACCCGCCGACCCTCGGTGGAACGGCGCCGACTTCGACGGCCACGGCGGGCGACGAGTGTTCTATCCCGGCCTCGGCCGCTGGTTGAACGACGACTTCCAAGACGAGTGGAAGGACGTCGACGAATGCGGTCGACTGCTGCTGCGGCCCGATGTGGACGCAGCTCGATCGGCCACGCTCGACGAGGTGGCTCGATGACCGCCACCACGACCACCGACCAGCCCGCCCGGCTCGCGGCGATCGCCGAGGCGATGGCCGACCTCGCCCACCCCACGAAGGTCGCGGCAACCGAGTGGGCGCGGGCCGAGCTGACCGCCGACGACCTGGTCACCGCCGACCGCGAGTCCACGTTCGCCTGGGCCAACTGGAAGCGTCTGGCAGAACGCGGCGTGCACGGTCTGATGGTGGCGCCCGAACTCGGCGGCGGGGGCGCCGACCTGGCCACCACGCTGCTCACGCTCGAAGGGCTCGGCGCAGGCCATGCGGACAACGGCCTCCTCTTCGCGCTCGCGTCGCAGATGCTCAGCTCACAGATCGCGATCGAGCGATTCGGTTCGCCGGAGCAGCAGGCCGAGTGGTTGACGCCCCTGCTGCGCGGCGAGGTGCTCGCCGGGTTCGCCCTGACCGAACCTGAGGCCGGCAGCGATGCGTTCGGCATCGAGGCGACAGCCGTCGAGCAGGCGGACGGCAGCTACGTGCTCAACGCCCACAAGGCGTACATCACGTTCGGCTCGCGATGCGCGGTCTGCGTCGTCTTCGCCCGAACCAACCCTGAGGTCGGACGATGGGGCATCTCGGCGTTCGTCGTGCCGATGGATCTTCCCGGCGTCGTCCGCGGCCCCAACCGGGAGAAGATGGGGATGCGCACCACCCCCTTCGGCGATCTCGAGTTCCACGACGTGGTCGTGCCCGCGTCGGCGATGTTGGGCCGGCCTGGTGCCGGTGCCTCGATCTTCGGCAGCATTCTCGAGATCGAACGCGCCTTCGTTCTCGCACCAGCGATCGGGGCGATGGAACGGTGGCTCGCAACCGGCGTCGGCTACGCCAACGAACGGCACCAGGCGGGTGTTCCGATCGGCGTGCACCAGGCCGTTTCCCACCGCCTGGTCGACATGAAGCGACGCCACGAGACCTCGCGGCTGATGCTCTATCGGGCGGCGTTGGCACAGGTCACCGGCCGCGACGTCACGATGTACGCTGCCCTCGCGAAGATCGTTGCCGGCGATGACGGCATCGGGGCTGCTTTCGACGCCGTCAAGCTCTACGGTGCCAAGGGCTACGTCACCGAGTACGAGGTGGAGCGCGATCTGCGCGACGCCGTCGGCGGCATCGTGTACTCCGGTACGTCCGACATCCAGCGCAACATCGTGGCGCGGTTGCTCGGCCTGCCCGACCGAACCTGACGCGGGCTCGCCCTCGACCGATCGGTCGGCCCGGCCGGTCAGTACTGGCCGATGCCGATCGTGGCGCGGATCACGAGGAAGATGCCGATCGCCAGCACCGCGACCGCGGCGACCGGAACGACGATGATGCGGGCGCGTCGGATCATGTCGTTGCCGTCCATCGCGCCGAACACCTTGTCGCGCAGCGCGACCATGCCGAGCCCGACGCTGACGAGTGCGATCGCCATCCCCAGACCGAACGCCAGGATCAGGATGCCGCCGAACGCGATCCGGTTGAGCTGGATCGCGCCGAGCAGCACGATGATCGCCGCGGTCGACGGGACGAGCCCACCGGTGAGGCCGAGCAGCGCCAGCGTCTTCCAGCTGACCTTGCCGTCGAGGTCCATGGCGTCGAGGTCGAACTTGTGGGTGTGCGGGAAGATCCCGTGACGGTGCCAGCCCGAACCGTGATCGTGTGAGTGACCGTCGCCGTGGGAGTGACCGTGGTCGTGCGAGTGGTCGTGCGCGTCGCCGTGGTCGTGGTCGTGGCCGTGCGAATGGCCGTGGTCGTGGTCGTGCGAACGACCATGGTCGTGTGAGTGGTCGTGTGAGTGGCCATCGCCATGGTCGTGGTCGTGCGAATGGCCGTGGTCGTGTTCGTGGCCGTCACCGTGATCGTGCGAGTCGCCCTCGCCATGTGAGTGATCGTGATCGTGTGCGTGGCCGTCGCCATGGTCGTGGTCGTGCGAATGGCCGTGGTCGTGTGAGTGACCGTCACCGTGATCGTGCGAGTGATCGTGATGGCGGTGCTCCGCAGGCGCAGCAACCGCAGCGCCGACGTTGGACGCCGACACTGCGCCGGCTGTTGCCAGCGCCGGCGCATCGTGATGGGCGTGGACGTGGTCACCGCCGTGCGCGTCCTGCTTGCGGTGCTGGTACTCGTGCCACGCCGTCCAGACCAGCCAGATGCCGATGCCGAGGACGATCACCGCGGACAGCCCTTGCAACCACGGATACACGTTCTCCGGTGCGAACGTCGCACCCGCGATGTAGGTGATGATGCCGAGGATCAGGACGCCCAGCGTGTGCGACAGCGCCACCGCCACCGCCAGCACGAGCGCCTGGATCTTCGTGCCTCTGGTCCCGACCAGGTAGGCACCGATCACGGTCTTCCCGTGCCCGGGTGCCAACGAGTGCAGCCCGCCGAGGAACGCCGCGATGCCGAGCGCAGCCACCATCGACCAGCCCGACTCGGCGTCCGAGATCAGGTCGGTGAAGATGTCGCCGCCCTCGTCGTCGTCACCCGGCTCGCTGTCGTCGAGCTCGCCCGGGCCCACGTCGGCCGAGGTCGCGAACGAGAGCGACACCGCTGCGGTGCGCGGGTTCTCGTCGGCATCGGGGAAGTCGGTGAGCCTCGACGTGATCGTCTCGTCGGTGACGTCGCCACCGGTGATCGCCGTGCGGTCGCCGACGACCACGATCTCGCGCCATCCGACGCGCTCGGTGAAGCTGTCGTCGGAGATCGTCATCGCGCGCTCGGCCTCGCTCGTGTCGAGATCGGCCGACCAGCCGCATTCGATGCGCATCGTGGTGAGGCCGGCATCGCCATCACGTCGCTCGACGGTGGCCGACACCGCAGCGAGCCCGAGCGGCGTTCCGTCGACCGCGAGGTCGAACCGGTCGAGTCGCTCATCGCACCACTGACCCGGATCCGCCTCGATCGCATCGCCGTCCGCCTGGGTCGGGGTCTCGGCGAGGTCGACCACGTAGTCGACCACCACCTCGTCGGGGGACACGAGCACGCCGACGTAGCGGTCGATCGCGAACGGCCCGAACTCGTGCGCGAACACCGGGGTGGGGGCGAGCAGTGCGGTGAGGACCCCGACGGCAGCGGCGAGGAAGAGCACTCGGCGGGGGTGGCGGGCGGACGGCATCAGGCCTCGATTCGTTCGGCGTCGCGAGCGGCGTCGGTGTTCGACAGCACGTCGGGGTCCGCGGGCCCTCGGGCGTTGCGGAGCAGCAGCGCCCCGGCGAAGACGGTGGCGAACGCGATCACGATCGGTGATGTCAGCGCGTCGACCACGTACAGCTCGGCGGTACGCAGCGGGAACTTCGTGTCGGCGATTCGCTCGATCAGCCACACCGTCGCGGCGACGGACGCAACGACGGCGACCGCGTCGGCGATGACCGCCGACTTCGAGGAGCTGCGCACGATCAGTCCGAGCGGCAGCACGAGCACGGCGATGAACAACACCGTCAGTGCGACACCGATCGCGAAGCTCGCGAACGACACGGTCGGACGACTCAGATCGAGCTGCTGGAACACGAATGCCTGCGCCAGGACCACACCGCTCAGCCCGCCCGCCAGACCGACGGCGACTCGGGTAGTCACACCGGTCAGGCGCACGGTTGCCGCCGCGACGAGCAGCGCTGCTGCGCCGCACGCGAGCGCAAGCCGTTCGGAGGTGCTGGTCGACGACAGCCCGAGCGCGCCGAGCGCCACGAGCGCCGACGCAGTGAAGATCGCCGTGCGATCGAGCAACGACCGGACGGTCGAGGCGACCGACACGCTCGACACCAACGACCGGTTCGTGCCGTCCACGCGCTGGGTGGCGTCGGCGCGCTTGCCGCTGAGGAGCGCCACTGCGAGGACCGTGAGCAACGTCGCCACGATCACGATCGATCGGTCGACCGCCACCGAGCCACGCTGCCCGACGGCCCACATCGAGTCGAGCGTGGAGGTCTCGTCCAGCTCGATCACCCGGGTCTCGTTGCCGACCGAGAAGCCGAGGAGATGGTCGCCCTCGTTCCCGAACGTCGCCGAGCCCCAGTCGTTCTCGATCAGGAAGAGGGCGTCGCGCTCGGGGTTCGACTCGATGATCCCCGAGTACGTCGCCACGAACGTGCGCGGGGCCTCGTCGAACTCCTCGTCGACGTCGAACGACACCTGGAGGTAGTCGCCGGCCGCCGTCTCGAGCACGCCGAAGGTCGCATCGAACTCGAGCCGCCACGACACGTCGTCGAGGCCGAGATCGAGGTGGTCGTCGGTGTAGGCGATGATCTCGTCGGCACGCGCCAGCGCGAGTTCGAGGCGAGCGTCCGCATCGGCGGGGAATTCGATGCCGACCGCCGGGCCGAGATCGTCGATCGGATACTCGACGCGCCCCTCGAGCTGGGCATCGAAGATCGAGACGTACACGTAGCTCTGGAACCCGGAGTGCGCCGACGCCCCACTCGCGCCGACTCCGAGCGAACCGAGCGCAACGACGACGGCGATCACGCCTGGGATCCACCACCCGCGTTTCGCGCCGGTACCTCGACGTTGAGCAGGGGCAGTCACTCGACCCGAGGCTACTGCCCGGACGATGCCAGCGAAGGTCGGACGCGAACGTGCCGGAGCATCCCGAGAGGGGACGGCTCCGGCACGTATCGGACTGTTGGGACTGCGCTCACCATGAGCCGGTCGAATGACCGGAACACCGCTGGGACCAGGTGCGGCGGTGAGAGCAGCGGGGGTTGGCGGAAATTCGCCAGGCGGTCCAGCCTGTCGGCCTAGCGGCCAACCACCTCCAGGGTCCCGTATTGATTGTCTGGCATGTGCTGGACCACCTCCTCTCTCTGGTGAGGGAAAACGTAGACCACCACGCGGCGGCTGTCGCATCGGTTTCGGGATCGCACCGATTCGGGTCGCATCCGAGCTCGGCGCGCGTCGGTTCGGGGAGCGGGCGTCACGGCGTGCCGAGCCCCGAAGTCGCCGGTCAGATCGTGTACGGCAGTGCGTCGAACACCCGGTCGCCGAGTTCGACATCGCCGAGGATCTCGACCTGGTCGCGAACGTCGGTGGCCTCGACGCGGCCGGCACACCGGCGGGTCAGCACACCGACGGGAAGTCGAAGCGTGACCGTCGCAGTGCTGGGCGGTGTGTCGACCACGCGGGCACGGCCGTCGATCTCGACGGCGATCGTGCGCGCCAGGTCGTCGCCGTCGGTGAGGTCGAGGCGGACCGTCGAGCCATCCGGCGCCTGCGCCCGCTTGCCGACGACGAACCCCATCGCCTGCTCCAGTTCGTCGAGCGTGACGTCGACGGCGAGGCCGCGTTCGTGGCCGGGCCGACCCACGGTGTCGCGGATGTCCTGCTCGTGGAGCCAGCAGTCGAACACCCGGATCTGCATGAACCGGCCGTACGTGCCCGGGCCGGCGGGAGTGAACGAGTCGGCGTTCCACTCCTCGTCGGTCATCGAGCGGAGCGCGTCCAGCCGACGGTCGGTGTGATCTCGGAAGCGGGCGAGCACGTCGGCCGGCGACGACGAGCGGAGGTGCTCGATCCACACCTCGTTGAACTCGCCGATGTCGTTGCGGACGTGGGTGAGGCGGTCGCGATCGACGGTGACCTCGGGGCTCGGCTCGCCGAGCAGCATGGCCTCGGTGCCGATGATGTGTGCGACGTTGTCGTGCACGCTCCACCCCGGCAGCGGCGACGGCAGCTCCCAGTCGGCGTCGGGCAGCTCCCCGAGCAGCTCGGACAGGCTCGCCCAGACCTCTCCCATCGCGGCCACCACACGAACCCGGTCGATGTCGCCCATCGCCGCATCATTCCACGGACGGGATGTCGCCGGCACATCTCGCCTGTCCGGGCCGACCGGACAGCGGGCGACCGTCAGATGACGTCGTCGAGCGGGGCTTGCGGGCCGATGGCGCCGATCGCCTCGAAGTAGTCGAGGTGGGCTTCGGCCACGTTCACGGCGTCGACGTCGTCGAGCAGATCGAGGCCGGTCCGCTCGGACTCGCCGATCAGGTACGCGGTGAGCGCGTCCTCCGTCACCACCACGGTGTCGTCGATCGTCTGCTGCTGGTCGACCGCCTGGTCGGGTTGCAGCCCCTGGCTGTGCAGCCACTGCATGTGGAACACGAGCAACTGCTGCACCTCCTCGGGCGTCAGCCGGGACTGGCTCTCCTCCGGCAATCGATCACAGACGAAGTCGACCGCCTCATCGAGTTGGTACGCGGCGCGAGGTGCGATCGCGTCGAGTCGATGCGCCTCACGGCCGATCGTGCCCGCGGCGATCGCGAACACGAGCACCGCGGTGACCGCGGCGAACACCCACGTGATCGGCTCCATGGCTGCCAGTGTACGAACGCGACAGCACCCGGAATCACGCCGTACGACGTGACGCCGGGCGCCGTTGCGAACCCATCACGTTCTGGGTCGGACCCAGAGCGTGACCGTCAGATACCGATGCGCTGTGCGAGCTGCTCGCGATGGTAGGTCGGGTCGCCGAACAGCAGTTCCGAGCTCTTCGCACGCTTGAAGTAAAGGTGTGCCGGGTGCTCCCAGGTGAAGCCGATGCCACCGTGGATCTGGATGTTCTCGGCCG
>JBCBDK010000138.1:0-8364 GCA_038529675.1 Actinomycetota bacterium | reverse complement strand
GGCGGGACGAGGATCGCTGCCTCGGCTTGGAAGCGCGTCTCGCCCTCGGTGGCGAACACCACCGGCGTCGCCTTGTGCGCCCTGAAGATCGCCACCTCCTTGGCCACGTCGTCCGCGGTCGAACCCTCCAGGCCGGCAGCGCACACCAGGATGAGCGGCTCCGACGACAGGTCGATGTGCTTCTTGTCCTCGGTGGAATCGCAGGCCATCGACTTGTAGCAGAGCTCGCTCAGCTTGATCCGCACCTCCTCCGCTGCAACCTTGTTCGGTCCATTGCCGACCACGGCCCAGTACCGCTTCGGCGGGGCGACGCGTCGTGCAGCCTCGGCGATCGACTCGCGGCGGGCGAGCGTGGAGCGCATCGCGTCGGGCATCGCGCGCAGCGACGCCAGGAGCGTGCTCCGCCTCGTCGGATCGCCCTGACCTGCGGCGTCGGCGATCGCGCAGGCGAGCAGCGCGCCGGCGGCGACCTGGGCGTAGAACGCCTTGGTCGACGCCACGCTCATCTCTACATCTCGACCATCGGAGGTGTAGAGCACACCGTCGGACTTGTCGACCAGATCCGACGCTCGCCGGTTGACGATGCCGATGACCATGCCGCCGCGGGCACGGATGAGGTCGACGGTGCGGTTCGTGTCGGTCGTGGTGCCCGACTGACTCACCGCGATCGCGAGCGTGTCGCTCATGTCGAGGCGGAGGTGGAACCCGGACAGCTCGGTCGCGGTGATGGCGTCGACGTCGAGCTCGGCGTCGGTGAGTTCGTCGAGGATCTGCGCCGTGCTCTGCCCGGCGACGGCGGCGGTGCCCTGACCGATGACCCGGACCCGTCGGATCGTGCCGTCGGCGAGCGCTGCGACGATCCGCTCGGGCAGCGCGCGTTCACCGACGTGAGCGCGCAGCGAACCGTTGGCGGCGGTGACGATCTTGCCCCGCAGCGTCTTGGCGAAGCTCGACGGCGCCTCGGAGATCTCCTTGAGCAGGAAGTGCGGAGCGTCGCCGCGATCGATGTCGCGCGTCGTCACTTCGGCGACGGTGACGTCGTCGGCCGTGACCGGCACTTCGGCGCCGTCGTACGACCAGCGTCGGACGCCGTCCAGCTGACCCGCTCGCTCGGCGCGCAATGCGATGATCTCGCCGCCTGCCTCGCCATCCATGCGGACGTACCGCTCGGTCTCCTCGACCACGCCGTACGGTTCGCTGGCCACGACGTAGCAGTCGTCGGCGAGCCCGACGTACAGGCCCTGGCCGGAACCGCGGAGCGCGATCATGAGCGTCTCGGGGTCGTCGGCCGAGACTGCGCCGATGGCGACGGATCCGTCGAAGGTCGACACCGTGCGCCGGAACGCCTCGACCGGGTCGTGCCCGTCGGCGAGGTGGCGCGACGTGATCGTCGGGATCACCTTGGCGTCGGTGGTGATCGCCGCCGGGATGCGGAGCTCGTGCTCGAGGCGGAGTTCGGCGTGGTTGTCCACATCGCCGTTGAGCGCCGCGACGACATACGGGCAGACCTCGCCCCCGCTCGTCTCGGACTCCGCCGAGTTCAGCGGATGGGTGTTCGGCTCGGAGATGATCCCGACGCTCGCCCAACGGGTGTGACCGAGCAAGCTGACCCTTGCATCAGGCGATGACACGGCTCGCCGGAACAGATCGTCGGCGGCGAGCGCCGAGCGCAACGCCGCGGTGTTGTCGCCGAGCTCGCCGATCTCTGCCGCCTGCTTGTAGGCGAACGAGAGCACCTGCCCGGCACGGCCCGACGTCGCAACCACGGCGCCGGACTCGAAGAGCGGATCCGTGCGTGAGGTGAGCAGTGCCTCCAACGCCGACGGGTCGATGTCGTGGTTCCACACGAAGAGGTGGATGCCCGCAGAGTCGCGACCACGCACCTCGAGCCGATCGAGCGCGGAGAGCGCCTGCTGAGCGACGAGATAGGCCGACAATGCGGCCGGGCTCGCGTGACGACCGGCGAGCGCCTCGACCTCACGGGCCGTGCGGAACCGGTCGTGGCGGATCGCCCACAGGACGTCCTTGAGTGCGATCAGTCGGGCGTTCTCGGTCTCGAGGTCGTCGGCGCTCAGTGCCCCGGCATTGTCGTCGAGTTCGGACTCACGAGTCGCCGCGAACGCGTCGAGTTGGTCGAGTCGTGCGGTCAGACCGGCGACGAGATCGGGGCCGCCGATCAGGGCTCGAACACCCGGCGTGCCGCGCAGCGCGTCGTCGACGACGCGAACGGCCTCGGCCATGACGACGAGGTCGGGTCGAGCGTCGAGCGCAGCATCGAGGCCGCCGAGCAGATTCTCGCCGGAGGGGATGCCTCGGGTCGCCGGTCGACCGACGACGCCGATGATGCCGCACATGGCCGACCACGCTATCCACCCGCGCGAGCCGAGACCCGCCGCTCAGGCGTCGCGACGCCTCGACGCGATGCGAGTGCAACATCGGCGCCAGGCGGGAACGTTTTCGCCTGGCGCCGATGTTGCACGGCGCGCCAGTGAGTCAGCGGCCGAAGACGAGCATCACGAAGAGGAGGCCGATGCCGATCATGATCGCGGCCCGCGTGATGCTGCGGGCCACATCGCCACCCATCCCACGGGCGAACTCGCCCACCTGATCGGCCTGCCCCATCGGCGACAGGTGGTTCGTCGGCACCTCGATCAGCTCCGGGGGCGGCTCGCCGAACTCTGCGACGTACTCCTGAACCGGGTCGAACTCGTCGGGCTCCGTTTCGGGCGAATCAGGCACCAGACACCACCACGACGTAACCATCGGGACCGTGCAGCCACAGTTCGCGGTGGTGGGCGAGCGGATTGTCCAGGGGGCCATCGAGCACCACTGCGCCGCTCGCTCTCGCTCGTACGACCGCAGTATCGAAGTCGTCGGTGGCGAACCAGAGGACGATGCCGTTCCCTCGCGACTCGAGGGATGGGTCGCCGAGGTGGGGGTGCTCGTCGGCGTCCCAGTGATGCAGCTGCAGCACGAGATCATCACCGTCGAGCAACATCTCGTACTCGTCGCCGCCGTGTGCCGACGTGAGCCCGAGCGTCGCCTGGAACCATGCGGAGGCGCCCTCGACATCGGCGACGGTGACCATCGGTCGCGGTCGCATCACCCGAACCGTAGCTGTGCGTGGTCCGCGAGTTCGTCGGCCGCACGCTGAGCGCGGTCCAATGTCGTCGCTTCGACCATCACGCGGATGAGTGGCTCGGTCCCGCTCGCCCGGACGAGCACACGCCCGGCGCCGTCGAGGCCGGCCTCGACCCGTGCGATCTCCCCAGCGAGCCGGTCGGCGACGTCGGGCACCCGATCGGCGATCCGTACGTTGACGAGTACCTGCGGCAGTGAAGTCATCGCATCGGCGGCGAGGTCGGCGAGGGGACGGTTCGACCTCGCTATCACGTCGAGCAGCGAGACGGCGGTCAGGAGCCCGTCGCCGGTCGTGGCGTGCTCACGGAAGATGACGTGCCCGCTCTGCTCGCCGCCCAGCGAGTAGCCGCCGGCATCGAGGGCTTCGAGCACGTACCGATCGCCGACAGCGGTCTCGACCACGTTCACGCCCGCCTCGCGCATCGCGAGACGGAACCCGAGGTTCGTCATGACCGTGACGACCACCGTGTCGTCGACCAACGCGCCACGCGAGCGCAGGTCGATCGCGCAGATCGCGATCACGTGGTCGCCATCGACCACCACACCGTCGTGACCGACCGCGATCAGGCGGTCGGCGTCGCCATCGAGCGCGATCCCGACGTCGGCACCGTGTTCGGCGACGTGCGCGGCCACGAAGGACGGTTCGGTGGCACCGCAGCCGTCGTTGATGTTGCGGCCGTCGGGTTCGTCTGCGACGACGACGACCTCGGCACCGAGCGACCGCAGCACATCAGGCGCCGTCGAGCAGGCGGCGCCGTTGGACGTGTCGAGCACGACGCGCAGGCCGTCGAGTCGGCGACCCCCGATCACCGCGGCGACGTGCGCCGCATAGGCCGCCGTCGCCCGCTCCAGGTCGCTCGCGACCACCCCACGTCGGACTGCGTCGACAGTGTCGTCGACCGGTTCGACGTCCGCCAGTCTCGCCTCGATCGCGGACTCGATGTCGTCGGGCAACTTGGTGCCACCGCGAGCGAACAGCTTGATCCCGTTGTCGTGCCAGGGGTTGTGCGAGGCGGACACCATGGCGCCCATCGCACCGGTCCGAGCGCACTCGAACGCGACGAGCGGGGTCGGCACGACACCGAGGTCGCGGACCGCGACGCCCTCAGCACCGAAGCCTGCGGTGAGCGCGGCGACGAACTCGGGTGACGACTCGCGGGTGTCGGCGCCGATCACCACGACCGGGTCGCGGGGGAAGGTCGCCCCGAGAACGCGAGACGCCGCCCTCGCGAGGCGGGCGGCGAACTCGACGGTCAACTCGTCGTGGGCCCGGCCCCGAACACCGTCGGTTCCGAACTGCACGGCGGACTCCTCCGTCGGATCTGGGGCCGGACTCAGCGGAGAACGGTCAGCGCTTCGTGAACTGCGGCGCCTTGCGGGCCTTCTTGAGGCCGTACTTCTTCGACTCCTTCTTCCGCGGATCGCGGGTGAGGAGGCCGGCGGCCTTCAGCGTCGGGCGAGCATCGGGATCGAGCTCGGCCAGCGACCGGGCGAGCGCCATGCGCAGGGCACCGGCCTGGCCGCTGACGCCGCCGCCGTGGATCGAGGCCGTGACGTCGTAGGCCTCGCGCGTCTCGGTGACGACGAGTGGCTCGGCGACGACCTTCTGCGACGCAGCGGTCGGGAAGTAGGCCTCGAGCGGCTTGCCGTTGATGGTGAACTGGCCGGTGCCTGGCCGCAGCTGCGCGCGTGCGACAGCTTCCTTGCGGCGGCCGGTGGTCTGGGTGAGCGGAGCGTTCATGTCGTTGTCTCTCGTCGTCAGTCGTGATCGGTCCGGCTCAGCGGGCCTTGGCGTGGTCGAAGGTCAGGGGCGACGGCTGCTGAGCGCCGTGCGGGTGGTCCGGGCCGGCGTACACCTTGAGCTTGGTCAGCTGCTGGCGGCCGAGGGGACCCTTGGGGAGCATGCCGCGCACGGACTGGCGAACGGCGTCGGCCGGCTTGCGGGCGTGCAGCTTGGCGTACGACTCGGACTTGATACCGCCCGGGTAGCCCGAGTGGCGGTACTTCATCGTGCGCTCGGCCTTGCCCGAGGTCATGACGACCTTGTCCGCGTTGATGATCACGACGTGATCGCCGGTGTCGATGTGGGGCGTGTAGATCGCCTTGTGCTTGCCGCGCAGGATGCGGGCAACCTCGGTGCAGAGCCGGCCGAGGACCATGCCCTCGGCGTCGACGACGTGCCAGTCGCGTGTGATCTCGCTTGCTTTCGGGGAATAGGTCGCCATCTCGGCCAGCCTCTCGTTCGTGGTCGTCCGGCTCGCTGCGAGTCGACGACCGGTCAGTTCGACTGTGGCGGGCCCACGACGTCGGAACGTACGGGCCCGGCACAGCACCCAGCGGCGGGGCGAACCCGTCCGAAGGGACCCTGCAAGACTACGGCGCCCTCCGACCGCCCCCAACCCGCTGGACAGGCACCACGGGTGGCGCGAGCATCACCGAGGGCACGGTTCGAGCTGAATACCGTGATCGCACCCATGACCGAAGAAAACCCTCAAGGTCGACGTCGCTCGCGCCGATACCCGGCCATGGCGAACCGCCCGGCGCAACCGGCGCGCACCCGTGACGCAGGGGGCGACGGCTTCGGTTTCGACGACCTGCCCGATCCGGTCATCGCCGTCGCGCCTGACGGCACGCTCCAGTTCGCCAACGCAACCGCGGAACGCGTGCTCGGCTGGCGGCCCGCCGACTTCCTCGGTCGCTCCGTGCTCGATCTGATCCACCCCGACGACCTGAACCTCGCGGTCTCGTCGCTCGAGACCGTCGGCGAGAAGGATGTCGGCGAGCTGATCTACGTGCGCGTCCGCACCGGTGACGGTGACTGGATGCGCCTCGAGATCCGTGGGATCCGACTCGCCGGCGACGACGGCGTCACCACCTTGCTCATCGCGCGCGACACCACCAACCGCCACCTGCTCGACGTCGACCAAGGAGAGGACGCCGTGCTCCGCTCGATCATGAGCAACATGCACGGGATGGTCGCGCTCGTCGACCCCGACGGCAGCGTCCGGTCGATCAACGGTGCCGTCACCCGGCTGCTCGGCCACGACCCCGAACGCGTCCTCGGCCTGCAGTTCACCGAGTTCCTCCACCCCGACGACCGCGACCAGGTAGTCGACGTCGTCTCGCGCCTGCGCGGCTACACCTCGGCGGCGCTCGACGCCCGCTTCGCCACCACGACACCCGACTACTACGTGACCTGCGAGTTCACGGTGAACAATCTGACGGCCGACCCCGTGCTCGGCGGCTACGTGATCTCCGGCCAGGTCGCGGCAGCGCTCGCCGACGCCCGGAACCGTGTCGAGTTCCTCGCCGAACACGACAGCCGCACCGGACTCCTCAACCGCGACGGCTTCATCCGCGCCGCAGGCGACCTCATCCGCAGCGGCGGTGGCCTCGGTCTGCTGCTCCTCGACGTCACCCAGTTCCGATCGATCAACGAGCTCTACGGCGAACGGGTCGGCGATCAGCTGCTGGCGACCATCGCGGGCCGGCTCGACGAGATCCGTTGGCCCGACCTGCTCGTCTCACGCTTCGGCGGCGACGAGTTCGTGTTGGCCGTGCGGGCGTCGTCCGACGGATCGCTCGAGATGCTCCGCGACCGCGTCCATCGCGAGGTCGGCGACAGCCTGCTCGTCGACGGCCGCGAGATCAACTTCGCGATCCGCACCGCATCGGCGTTCGAGGACCGACCCCACGGGCTCGACTCGCTCCTCGCGAGCGCCAGCAACGAGCTGATGCGCATCAAGCGAAACGCCGACCCCTCGTCGGAAGGCATCAGCATCGACGCGTTGAACCAACGCCGCCGCCAGCTCGAAGAGCTCCGGCACGCCCTCGCCGACGGCCAGATCCAGCCGTTCTTCCAGCCGATCGTCGCGCACGACGGGCGGATCAAGGCCGTCGAGGCACTGGTGCGCTGGGTTCATCCGCTGCGCGGCGTGCTCGGCGTCGGTGAGATCCTCCCGCTCGCACAGATGGCCGGACTCGCCGAGGTCGTCGACGATCGGGTCCTCGACCTGTCGCTCGAGTTCGCCGCCCGGCTCACCGCAGCCGGGCATCCGAACGTCGAGGTGCACGTCAACGTCGACCCGAAGGTCATCTCCCAGGCAGCCTTCGCCGCTCGGTTCCTGCAGCGGTGCCACGCCCGCGGGACCAACCCGAGTCAGATCGTCGTCGAACTGACCGAGACCGACCTGTTGACGCCGGGCGCCCAGTCGCTGAGCAACATGCAGGAGCTCCGCCACGCCGGCACCCACGTGTCGATCGACGACTTCGGCACCGGCTACTCGAGCCTCTCCCATCTCCTCGAATTGCCGGTCGACGGGGTGAAGATCGACCGCCGCTTCGTCGCCGGCATCGACGTCGACCCGACCGCGACCAACCTCACCACCGCCATCGTCGGCCTGTCGCAGAGCCTGGGCCTGACGTGTGTGGCCGAGGGTGTCGAGCAGCCGTTCCAGCGAGACCGTCTCCGCGACCTCGGCTGTGCGTCGTTCCAGGGATGGCTCTACTCGGCTGCGGTGTCGACGGACGAGATCATGGCCCTGCTTCCGCGCATCTCGCTCCTCGACGATCCGACCACGGTTACCGTCGACGCCTGAGCGAGCGAGGGGAACCGCCGGCCCGGGCCCGCTGTTCCGGCCTCGACCTCGCGGGCTAGTTTCGGGACCGGACCGGAGCGGGCGCATCGGGCGCGTCCGAGCGGTCAGGAGGCAGTGGTGTACACGTTGCGAGAGCCGATCGAGCGCGCCGAGCGTCTGTTCGGTGGACGCGAGGCAACGGTGTTCGACGGGACGCGCCGGATCTACTCCGAGTTCGCCGACCGGGTTCGGCGCGTCGGTGGCCTGCTCGCCGACATCACCGGTCGAGGTGACCGCGTCGCGCTGTGGTCGCTCAACTCCGACGTCTACCTCGAACTGTTCTTCGGCATTCCTGCAGCGGGACGAGTCATCGTTCCGCACAACACTCGGTGGGCCGAGCCGGAGCTGCTCTACGCCACCGAGGACGCAGGTGTGCGTGTGCTGATCTGCGACCGTGATCCGGGCGCGATGGCCGAGCTCGTCGAGCGGGTGATCCGTCTCGACACGGGCGAGTACGAGGGGTTGATCGCCGACGCCGAGCCGGTTCCGTTCGACGAGACGGTCGAACCGTCGACACTGGCCGGCCTGTTCTACACGGGTGGCACGACCGGACGTTCGAAGGGCGTCATGCTGACGCACCAGAACC
>JBCBDK010000137.1:0-8370 GCA_038529675.1 Actinomycetota bacterium | reverse complement strand
ATCTGCGGGTGCGTCGCGTTCACGTGGTACGCCTCGCTGAACGCCTCCTGGGCGACACGAACAGCCAGATCGACGTGTGGGACCACTGCGCCCGCGTCATCACGCCGGGCGGAGCGCCGAGTCCGTTGCTCGGCGATGAGCACGGCGTCTCCGAGAACGACATCATGCGCGGGATGCTCGACGTCCGCGTCGATCAGGAGGCACCGTTCGAACTGCCGGAAGGAGCGACCGCTCGCGCCGTGCTCGCCGAGGCATCGCGCGACAAGTGGCGCGACGCTGCCGGCGATCGGGTCGACCGGATGAGCGACTCCGAGATGATGGACTCGATCGACTACACCGCGTTCCCGAACTTCCATCCGTGGGGAGCGTTCAACCGGATCGTGTACCGGTTCCGACCGAACGGCGACGATCACCGGTCGTCGATCATGGAGTGCTTCTTCCTGTCGCCGTTCTCCGGCGAGCGGCCGCCACCGGCGAAGGAACACAAGCTCGGCATCGACGACGCCTGGACCACAGCACCCGAGCTCGGCATGCTCGCCAAGGTGTTCGAGCAGGACGTGTTCAACATGGCCAAGGTCCAGAAGGGGCTGGAGACCACCCGCAAGCCGGGGATCACGCTGTCGAACTACCAGGAGTCGAAGATCCGCTGGTTGCACGACCTGCTCACCACGTGGGTCGACGAACCGGCAGGGCTCACGTCGGGCGAGTCGATCACCACCGGCCTCGCTCAGGTCGCGGTCTCGCGGGGGACACGCTGACATGCGGGGCATCGTCCATCCGTTCACCGGCGCCCTGCACGAACAGGACGGCGAGGGGAACATCAAGGTCACCCTCGACGGCAAGGTCGGCATCTTCACGACGCACGGCGCTCACATCTCCGGCGAGCTGCGGGAGTGCGACCCGCAGCTGTGTGGCTGGGTCGGCGGCCCCCAGATCGCCAATCACCGCACCGGCACCACGCCGGTCGACGCCTGACCGCTCAGTCGCTCGAATCGTTCGTCGGCGGGCCTGCGGCGATCCAGCGAGTGGCGACCACGCCGCTGACCGCGAGCAGCGCGACCATCACGTAGAGGCCCGGCGTCGGGTCGTCGCCGTCCGCGAGGAGTGCGATCACCGCGAAGATCATCATGCTGATCGAGGACATGCCGAGTCCGCGGACGCTCGACACGGTCGCTCGCGCCGCTCCCGAGGTCGCTGCCTGGAGGCGAGCGTCCGCGACGAGGTAGTTGGCCTCGAGCGCGGCGTATCCGACGGCGACGAGCGCCAGCGCCCACACCTCGTCGCTCACGAATGCGACGGTCGTGACCGCCATCGAGGCGACGAGCAGCGGGCCGAGGACGCGGCCGCTGATCTCGGCGCGCCGTGCCGCGATCTCGTCGCCGACCAGCAGGCCGATCCACACGACGAGCACGATCCACGGAGCGGCTTCGTCGCTGCCGCCTCGGGCCCTCGACAGCAACGGCAGGTACTCATCGAGCAGGAACAGCCCACCGAACACCGAACCGAGCAGCACGAGTCGACGCAGTGTGCGATCGGCACGGACCTCGCTGGTACCCCGGCGCAGCGTCCACCACCAACCGCTGAGTCCGGTCGGCAGGTCGACGCCGTCGTCGGGATCGCCGTCGGCGGCCGCTCCCCAACGCACCGCCGGAAGCGCGAGCACCAGTGTGATCGACCCGGCGTGGACGAGCACCGTGACCCAGCCGAGCGCCTCGAGGCTGGTGCCGATCGCGAGCAGCCCCGCACCGCTCAGCGTGCCGGCGGCGACGCCGAGGTTGCTCCACTGCGACGTGCGGGCGATCACCTCGCCGTAGCGATGCGACTCCCCGACCGCGGTGAGCTCGTCGTGGATCATCGCCTCCCAGGTCCCGCTGGCGAGGGCGTCGTGGAGGGCGAAGAGCAGCGTGCCGACGATCAGCCCGCTGAACGTGGGCCAGACGAGCCAGACCGAGATCGCGATCGCCCGGAGGGCGAACGCGCCCGCGATGAGACGGCGTCGATCGACGAGATCGCCGAGCGCACCGCTCGGCACCTCCAGCACCAGCGCAAAGACCGCCCAGAGCAGGAAGGCGATCGAGATCTGCGGCGTGCTGACGCCGTTGTCGGCGAAGAACAGTGTGTACACCGCGTAGACGGGCCCGAACTCGTCGACGAACGACAGCACGTACAGCCGCCGTCGCAGCCCCCGAACGTCCACCCCGACGACGCTAGGTCCCCGCGCCACGCCCGCCGAGTTGGATTCTTGCTCAGGGACAGAATCCAACAACGCTGCCCCGATGACCCATCATCCGCGCGATTCGTTGGATTCCTGCTCGGGGACGAAATCCAACTCGCGGGGCTGGGCGTTCGCCATGCGGATGATGCTGAAGTCCCAGCGATCGTCGACGGCGAGGTCACGGAGCGGCCACAGCGAGTCGACGATCCGGAGGTCGATCCCGGCGGCTCGGTGTGCCTGCATCAGGTCGCCGACGGCGGCAACCGAGATCGGCGCCACGTCCACGGACGCGATCCACTGACCCGACGCCGCCGGCCACGGATGGAACGGGCGGGCGTCGAACTCGTAGCGGAACAGCTCGGTCGACGCCATCCGCTCCGCCCACGTCGACTCGATAGCATGAACCCGCGTCGCCTCCGTCCCGAACGCCTCCTGGAACGCGGCGAGCTCACGGTCGTCATGCGGCCATGCCGTCACCCGCGGGCAGTCGCGCGGGAACCAGTAAGCCGGCGCATGGGACTCGTCGATCGCCCACACCGCGGGCGCCTGATCCGGGTTGGTCTGCGGCACGTGCGGGGCGAACCGGTCGATCCCCGGATCCTCGCTGAAGTGGAACAGCCGAGCCGGCCGGGGATGCGCGTGGGTCAGAGGCAGAACTCGTTTCCCTCGGGGTCAGCGAACACGACCCAGTCATGCGGGCCTTGCCGACCGGCACCGATGCGCTTCGCACCCCGGGCCTCCACCCCGGCGCGCACTGCATCGAGGTCGAGATCATCGCTCGGCGCCGGTCGCAGATCGAGGTGCACCCGGTTCTTCACCGACTTCGGCTCCGGAACGGACTGGAAGAGCAGGCGCGGGCCATCGGGGCCCGAGCCCTCCACCGGATGGATGGCGCACGCCTCGCGCCACACCAGGCGACCGTTGTGGGTGATCGTGTCGGCATCGGTCGCGTGACCCTGCTCGATCATCGATCGGATGAACCCCTCGTCCTGCGGCTCGACCTGCCATCGCAGCGTTTCCGCCCACCAGTCAGCGAGGTCGTGAGGTGCGGTGCAGTCGATTGCCACCTGCACCTGCCAGCCGGTCTGCGTGCTCATGCCGCCCAGTCTCCCACGGCGAGCAAGGTGGGCTGTCCGCCACTCCGACACGCCGCGGCTGCGTCAGCGCGTCGATACTGGACCGACGCCCTCGAAGCGACGACGCGGACACGGGAAAGGCACGCGACGACACGATGAGCGAACCGGCACTCGACGACCTGATCCATCGCGACCAGCACGCCATCCGCTGTCCGTATCCGATCTTCGAGCGGCTCCGACAGGGTCCGCCGGTGTTCAGTGACGAGCTGGGCGCCTGGGTCGTCACCCGCTACGACGACGTCACCACGATCCTCCACGACACCGAGCGGTTCTCCTCCGCCATGCCGACCGGGCCGCACGCCGTCGGCAGCGTCCTCGCCACCGCGATGGAGGAGCTGGCGAAGGAACCGGAGATGGCCGAGGTCTTCGAGTCGGTGATGGGCCGCCGGAATCGCGCTGCGGTGCTCCTCAACGCCGACCCGCCCGATCATCGGCGTCAGCGGGTCTCGGTGAATGCAGCGTTCCGGCCCGGCAACATCCAGGCGCTCGAACCGCGCATGCACGAGGTCGCCGCCCGGCTGCTCGACGACTGCCTCGCGCCGGCGGGTGAGCGCGGCAGCGTCGAGTTCGTCAGCCAGTTCGCCGTGCTGTTCCCGATGACGATCATCGCGACCGCGCTGGGCGTCGGTGACGACGACCTCGCCCGGTTCAAGCGATGGTCGGACGACGTCGTGATGCCGGTCGGCAACCACTCCCCCTCGATCGAGCAGGTGCGCGGCTACCTCACGTCGAGCAAGGAGTTCGCCGACTACTTCTCGGCCAAACTCGCCGATCGACGGGCGGACCCGCAGGGCGACGTGATCTCCGACGTCGCCACCGCTGAACTCGACGGCGAGCGACTGTCGGAGGCGGAGATGCTCTCGATGCTCCAGCAGTTCCTCGTCGCGGGGAACGAGACGACGACGAACCTGCTCTCGAACATCGCGTTCCACTTCGCCACCCGCCCCGACCTGCAGGCGCAGGTGCGGACCGACCGATCGCTGATCCCCGGGCTCGTCGAGGAGGCGCTGCGCTTCGAAGCACCCGTCGGCGGTCTCTTCCGCATGGCGAAGGAGGACGTGACGATCGGTGGCGACTCCGGCGAGGGAAGCGACCAGGACGCCGTCACGGTTCGAGCGGGCGAGCACTGCTGGTTGCTGTACGGGTCGGCGAACCGCGACCACGCCCGGTTCGACGAGCCGAACGACTTCGACCCGTGCCGCGCCAACCTGCGCGAGCACCTGGCGTTCGGCCACGGTGAGCACTTCTGCATCGGGGCGTCACTCGCCCGAGCCGAGGGAAGAGTCGCCACCGAACACCTCCTCGATCGGATGGAGGACATCGCGCTCGCCGACGGCAACACCTTCCCGATGAACGACACGTTCGTGCTCCGCGGCTACACCGAGCTCCAGCTCACGTACACGGCGCGCTGAGTTCTGCCCGGGGTCGGGTCCCGCCGAGACGGCGTCAGAACGCGTGGCGACGGGTGAAGGCGCCGTCGACGACCACGTTCTCGCCGGTCACCCAGCTCGCGGCCGGGCTCGCAAGGAACGCGACGACATTGGCGACCTCTTGCGGTGTGCCGAGCCGGCCCTGCGGTTGGTGAGCGACGTTCTCGGCGAAGTAGTCGGGCATGTTGTTCTCGATCCAGCCCCACGATCCGTTCTCGATGTAGATCGGACCGGGCGACACCGTGTTGGCGCGGATGTGCGTCGGCGCCAACTCGAACGCGAGCTGGCTCATGTAGTTGGTGAGCGCCGCCTTCATCGCGCCGTAGCTGTTCCCACCGCCGGGGAACCCGTGATACTCGATGGCGGTGATCGTGCCGACCTGAACGATCGAACCGGCACCCGACGCCTCCAGGTGGGGCATCGCGGTGTCGACCAGCGTGACGGTGGAGACGATGTCGGTGTCGAACTGTTTCTGCCAGCCCTCGATACCGGGGGTGCGCGGTTCGAGCGCCGAGGCGTTCGACACGACCACGTCGAGCCCACCCATCTCGTCCGCCGACCAGCGCACCCACTCGGCGAGTGCATCGCGTTCGCTCACGTCGACCGTGCGGCCGACCGCCGCGTCGCCGAGCGCACCGAGGGCGTCGTCGAGCGTCTCCTGCGTCCGCCCGCAGATGGACACGCGTGCGCCGTCGGCGACCAGCGTCTCGGCAACCGTGCGGCCGATGCCGCGCGACCCCCCGGTGACGATCGCACGCAGCCCTGAGAGTCCGAGGTCCATCTCGCCATCTTCGCGACCGCTCTGCCTCGGCGTCGACGTGGAGCGTCCGCGACACTCCCCCGATGACCACGCTGCTCGCCCACATCACCGTCAAGTCCGGCACCGAGGCGACGTGGGAAGACCTGTGCCGGAAGCTGCACGCCGAGACGCACTCGTCGGAGTCGGACGTGCTCCGGTACGAGTACTGGCGGGGGAAGGACCCGCAGACGTACTACTGCCTGCTCTCCTTCGCCGACCATCGCGCGTGGATCGATCACCAGGCGAGCGATCACCACGAAGCCGATGCCGTGGCCCGACGCGAGTGCCTCGACTCGATCCGTCTCGAGTTCGTCGATCCGGTCGGTGGGGCGAGCGACCTGCCACCGACCGAACAGCAGGACGCGCCCGACGGCGCCTCCGAACTCGTCGCGAAGTACACCGAGCGGTTCCAGGCACAGATCGCCGACTGGTGGCTGGCGCTGCGCTGACCCTCCGCCACGATGCAACATCTTCAGTCGCCGGGGTCGGTCGCCGCCGGGCGTTGCTCGGCCCGGTAGCGCGCCGGTGACGTGCCCACGACCGCTCGGAAGTGGCGGGCGAACGCACTCTGGTCGTAGTAGCCGCACGCGGTGGCGATCGCGGCCACCGGGCGGTCGGTCGTCGCCAACTCGACGAGCGCCGCTTCGAGCCGCACTCGCATGATCAGCTGTTTCGGCGTGAGCCCGAGCACGCGACGAGCGGCGCGTTCGAGGCCGCGGACCGACATGTCGGCAGCCTCGGCGAGTTCCCCGACGGTGATCGCGTCGGTCGCACGCTCCCGGGCGAGATCGATCGCTGTTGCCAATCCGACGAACGGATCCGCCCGACGGCTCGGCGCCCGCTGGTCGACCGACGCGACCACGATGCCGGCAGGCTGGCCCTCGTCGTCGAGCCATCGCGACTTGGCGGTCAGGAACCAACCGAGATCGCCGCGCCCATCGGTGATGAACTCGAGCTCACTGGTCAGCATGTGGCCGGTCGCCACCAGCCGTGCGTCCTGCGCGTCGTAGGCGTCGGCGAGGTCCCGCGGGAACAGGTCGTGCGCGGTCCGACCGACGATCTCACCCGGTGCGCTGACTCCCGCGCGTCGAGCGAACGCCCGGTTGCACGACACGTACCGACCGTCGACCGACTTGATGCAGAACAGGACGTCGGGAACGGTCGCCATCACGTCGGTGACGGCTGCGAGCGATCGGTCCACCTCGCCATTCCACCACGCCGGTACGAACACGACGCCAGCGGCCGGCGGACTCGTGCAAGACGACGTGGTCGGGTTCGACACACGATGGATCGATGTCGAGCATCGACACCTCCAGCGACGCACCCGTCGACCCGCTCGCCGATCGACCACCATCAGCGGACTCGACCACGACACCGGCCGGCCCGACCTGCGCGAACGCCGAGTCGGGCGCAGCGGCAGCACGCGCGATCGAGCTCGCTCGGCGGCTGCTCGACCGATCGACCGAGCTGGCGGAGCGCAGCGAACGGCGCCGGGCCCGACGGCTCGGTCGACTGCTCGACGATGCCGACGGTCGCGAACTCGTCGTGCGGCTGACCGATGAGGTCCTGCGGATCGGGCACCCGGCCACCGCCGCACGACGATTCGCCGCGATCGTGGGCGAGCACCCTCCGGCGTCGCTGGGCTCGCTCGACCGCGGACTGCTCCGCGCCGGGGCGCTCGCTGTGCCGCGACTCCCCCGGATCGTGATGCCGCTGGTCGTCAGGCGGATCCGCAGCGAGACCGCGGGGATCGTCATCCCCGCCGACGACCCGGCGCTGGCGCGGCATCTCGACCGCCGACGTGCCGACGGTGTCGCGCTGAACGTCAACCCGTTGGGTGAGGCGATCCTGTCCGACGCGGAGGCCGACGCACGAACCCGGCAGGTCCTCGAGCAGATCGAACGCGCCGACGTGGACCACGTCTCGATCAAGGTGTCGGCGATCGTCGCTCATCTCGACGCGCTCGCAACCGACGACGGCGTCGAACGCATCGTGGAGCGACTCCGAGTCCTGTTCCGGGCGGCGACCGCGGCGGGCACGTTCGTCAACCTCGACATGGAGGAGTACCGCGACCTCGAGTTGACGACGGCGGCGTTCATGCGACTCCTCGACGAACCCGAGTTCCGTCGCATCGATGCCGGGATCGTCGCCCAGGCCTATCTGCCCGACGCACACGAGGCCGTCGAACGACTGGGCGTGTGGGCCACCCGGCGGCGCACCTGCGGCGGCGGACGCATCCGCGTCCGCCTCGTCAAGGGCGCCAACCTCGCGATGGAGCGGATCGAGGCCGAACTCCACGGGTGGGTGCCGGCTCCGTATCCGACCAAGGCCGAGGTCGACGCCAGCTACAAGATGCTGCTCGACTCGCTGCTGCGCCCGGAGTGGGCGGACGCGGTGCTCGTCGGAGTCGCCAGCCACAACCTGTTCGACCTGGCGTGGGCGCACCTCGTCGCCGTACGCGCCGGCCAGCGCGACCGCATGCGCATCGAGATGCTCGAGGGAATGGCGCCCGCGCAGGCCCGCGCCGCCCACGATCTGCTCGGCGGTGAGATCCGCATGTACGCACCGGTCGTGACCGACGACGACTTCGTGGCGAGCCTCGCGTACCTGTCCCGGCGACTCGACGAGAACACCCAGCCCGACAACTTCCTGCGCTCGCTGTTCCGGCTGGCCGAGGACCGCGCCGAGTTCGAGCGTCAGGCGGAACGCTTCCGTCGATCGGTGCTCGATCGGACGACGGTCAGCCGCACGCGTCGACGCAGCCGGCGGGCGATCGATCACGACGACGGG
>JBCBDK010000136.1:0-8371 GCA_038529675.1 Actinomycetota bacterium | reverse complement strand
CCGTCCTCACCGGCCTCGCCGTAGCCGGCCGAGGTGAGGAACGCAGCCCGCACACCCTTCGCCGCACAGGCGCGCAGGAGGTCCGGGTTGGTCGAGGCCGGCGTGCACACGAACACGAGGTCGATCTCGCCCTCGGGCAGGGACTCGATGTCGGCGACGGTCTGGACGCCGAGCACCTCCTCACCCTTCAGGTTGGTGCCGTAGACACCGCCGGCGTATCCGTTCGCCAGGAGGTTGTGCAGGGAGACGAACCCGAACTTGCCAGGGTGCGTCGACGCCCCGGTGACCACGACACCCCGAGGCTCGAACAGCGCCTGGAACTGTTCGTCGGTCGGCCGGGCGCGCAACGTCGGACGATCGGTGGTGGCGGATCCGAGCTCGACCAATCCGTCGACGGCGACCAGGCCGCCGTCGGCGGTCACGATCAAGGGGTTGATATCGACGCTCGCCACGTCCGAACGTTGCGCCGCCAGGTCGCCGAGCCCGCGCAGCATCCTGATGAGCGACATCCGATCGACGGCTGCCTCGCCACGGAAGTCGCCGAGCAGTCGCTGGGTGGCGAGATCGTCGATCATCTCGGCGGCGGTCGGTTCGTCGAGCGGCGCCGGCCGGAACACCACGTCGGCGATCGCCTCGGCGAGGATGCCGCCCACGCCGAGCATGACCATCGGGCCGAACTGCTCGTCGCGGACGACGCCGGCGATCAGTTCCCGGTTCCCCGAGATCATCGGTGCGACGAGGACGTCGACATCGCCATCGTCAGCGGTCGCCGCCTCGAGCAGATCAGCGGCGGCCGCCTCGACGGCGGCGCGGTCACCGAGCCGCAGCTTCACCAGCCCGCGCTCGGTCTTGTGTGCGATGTTGTCGCCGTTCAGCTTGGCGACGACCGGGTAGCCGAGCTCACCGGCGGCGTCGCCCGCCTCGGCGGGCGTGGTGCAGAACCGTTCGGCCGCGATGGGGACACCGTGCTCGGCGAGCAGCTGTTTCGATGCGCGCTCCGACAGAGTGTTCCCGCTGACCATGAGGCCAACGGTAGTGAGCAGCGCGTGCCGGGCCCGGTCAATCGGTCACGGCGAGTCGGGGGCCGAGACGTCGGAGGTGGCACGACCCCGATCGATGGGGCGGGCGACGCCGGGGCGATCAGTGCTCTCTCGACAGTGCCGAATGGAAGAAGTCGACGATGTGTTCGCGGCGGCGCCTCAGGGCAGCGTCGCTCATCGGGTCCTCGTCGAGCAGACCTTCGAGGAACGCCGCATCGGAGAAGTAGCTCAGGAGCGCTCCGTACCCGGTGATGACGAGCTGGGCGGCATCCTGTTCACGGAACAGACCGGCATCCATCTCTCGTTGGAAGTAGGCGACGGCCTCGTCGAACATCGGTTGCAGCACCCCTGCGAGGTCGATGCCGAGGTGGCTGCCACCGTCGATCGCCTCACGCCGCATGAGGATCACGTATGCGGGATTGTCGGCGAAGAAACGGAACCCGGCATCGAGGACGAGCTCGACCTTGGCGAGCCCCTTCTCCGGCATGGTCACCGCACCGGACAGCCGGGTGAACCAGTCGGACAGCAGCTGCTCGAAGACCTCTTCGTACAGCGCCTCCTTCGACGGGAAGTGGTGCAGCAGACTCGGTCGACGGATACCGACTTCGGCGGCGATGTCGTTGAGCGACGTCGCCGAGTACCCGGTCTGCGCGAAACAGTCGCGAGCAGCGTCGAGGATCTGATCGCGCGTCGACCGCTCGGCGATCGTCTCCTCGGTCACCTCCCGGGCCACACCGAGGAACGATAGAGCGTCGACGTGCGATGCGGATCGTCTCCGATGCCGAGACGCCCCCGACCTGGGAACTGTCGCCATCGGTCGTTCGCCGGGCGGCAGCTGAACGTTGGCGTGACCCTCGCCCACTATTCACCTCCGATTCCTAGGTTCACGCCATGACGCACGACACCACCCTTGGCCGACGCTCGTTTCTCGCCGGCGTCGGCGCTGCGACCGGCGCACTCGTCCTTCCGACAGTGCTGACTGCCACCTCCACAGCCGCCGCCGCGCCGACCGGTGCCGTGGTCGACCCGTTCACGCTCGGCGTGGCATCGGGCGACCCACTCCCCCAGAAGGTCGTGATCTGGACCCGGCTCGCCCCGCGTCCGCTCCAGTTGGACGGCGGCATGCCGAACCGCCCGGTGACGGTGCGTTGGGAAGTCGCGAAGGACGAAGGCTTCCGGAACGTGGTCGCACGTGGAGCGCAGGAGGCGCTTCCCCGGTTCGGCCACTCCGTCCACGTCGACGTCGGCGGGCTGCGGCCGCACACCTACTACTGGTACCGATTCCGCGTTCGCGACCAGATCTCACCGGTCGGCCGCACCCGAACCGCTCCAGCGATCCTGTCGTCGCCGACGGTGACGCTTGCGTTTGCGTCGTGCTCGCAGTATGAGCACGGCTACTTCACGGCATATCGACGACTGGCGGAGGACAATCCGGACATCGTCTTCCACCTCGGCGACTACATCTACGAATACGGCCCCGGCGGCTTCGACTCGCCGACCGGCAACGTTCGATCGCACGAGGGTCCGGAGATCCGCTCCCTCGGCGACTATCGACGTCGCTACGCCCAGTACCGAACCGACCCCGATCTCCAGCTCGCCCATGCGACGGCACCGTTCGTCGTCACCTGGGACGACCACGAGATCGACAACAACCACGCGGGCAACATCCCCGAGGATCGCGATCCGGCCGAAGGCAATGACACGCCGGAGAACTTCGCGCTCCGGCGAGCCGCTGCATACCAGGCGTACTGGGAGAACATGCCGTTCCGGCCCAAGCGTCGGCCGAGGTTCCGCCGGCCCACCGAGTTCGACCTGTATCGCCGATTCGAGTACGGACGGACGGCGTCGTTCCACGTACTCGACGAACGTCAGTACCGCACGGATCAGCCCTGCAACGACGAGTTCGCCAACGCGTGCGGCGAGGAGAACGATCCGGATGCGACCATCCTCGGCGACGAGCAGGCGACCTGGCTCGAGGACGGTCTGGTCGGCTCGCAGGCGGCGTGGCAGGTCGTGCCACAGCAGATCTTCATGTCGAATCTCGACGGTCAACCCGGCGAGGGGAACGCCGGCTACACCGACGGGTGGGACGGGTACCGCGCGTCGCGTCAGCGGCTGCTCGGGTTCGTCCGCGACCAACGGGTCGAGAACTTCGTCGTGCTGACGGGAGACGTGCACTCGAACTGGTTGAGCGACCTCCGGTTCGACTTCGAGGACGAGACGTCGCCGGTGCTCGGGACCGAGTTCGTCGGTACCTCGATCACGTCGGGAGGCGACGGCTCGGACCAGTCGTCCTTCTTCCCGTTCCTGCAGCCGGAGAACCCGCACCTGCGCTACAACAACAACCGACGCGGCTACGTGCGTTGCACGGTCGACGCGAACGAGTTCCGAGCGGACTACCGGGTCGTCGACGTCGTCTCCCAACCGGGTGCGCAGGTGCGGACCGACAAGAGCTTCGTCGTCGAGTCGGGAAACCCCGTCGCCAACGACGCCTGACCGCCGCAACTCCGTCCTCCGAAACGCGCCGAACCCGCCGTTCTCCCCCGAGAAGGAGGGGAAGCGACGGGTTCGGTCGGGAAGCGAGCGGAGATCGAGGAGTGTGGGGCCGTTTGCCGAGGCGATGAGGCCCGCCGAAGGTGGGCCGTGCCGAGGCGAGCGGACCGACGATCTTCGACCGCAGCGGCCGGCCAGCGGTCAGTCGGACCCGCTCACGAGGGCGGGTAGACGCCCATCCCCTGCGCCTTCTCGGTCGACCAGAACACCTCGGCGATCTCGTCGATGTAGTCGACGAGCTGCTGGCTGACCGCCGGGTCCATCGACTTCTTGGCCTCACCACCCTGGTGGACCGCCTTCCAGAACAGCTCGTGCAGGCCGGGGTTGGCCTCGAAGTGCGCCGGTGCGAAGAAGTCGGCCCACAGCACCATCAGGTGATGCTTGGCGTTCTCCGCCTGCTGCTCCTTGATCGAGATGCAGCGGGAGCGGAACACTTCGTCGTCGGACTCGGCGTACTTGTTGCAGGTCTTCACGCACGACAGTGCGGCGATCTTGGCCTCGGCGGGGTCGTAGACGCCGCAGTAGAGGTCGCAGTGGGCGTGGGCGGTGGCGGCGGAACCGAAGAGCTTGCCGAACATCGTGTCTCCTTCAGATGGAACGATCGAGGGGTGGTGTCTGCCCGAGGGCCGACGAAGCGAAACATACACTCCGACGCCATGTCCGAGACGCGCCGAGCGCAACCGCGCTGGCCGCTTCGTCGTTTCGTCGTCGCGGAGGCGTCGATGGCACCGACCCTGGTCGCCGGCCAGGGGGTGCTCGCGACGCCCTACGGGCCCGCCACTGCCGGCCAGCTTCGGGTGTTCGAGCACCCGTCTCGGCCGGGTTTCTGGTTGGTGAAGCGTGTCGAGGTGGTGAGCGCCGGCTCGATGATCGTCGCGTCGGACAATCCGGCGGCGGAGGGTGCGACGGACTCGCGTACCTTCGGGCCTGTCGACGTGGCCGGATCGTTGCGTGTCGTGGCACGGATCCCACTGCGGTGGATGTGAGCGGAGCACTGCCCTGACCTAGCGTCTCGGCGATGGCGATCTACCTCTGTCACACCGAGTCGGATCTCTACGAGCACGATGCGGCGATCGTTGATGCTCGGCCCGGTCGGGTCGTGCTCAGCCGTTCCGCATTCCATCCCGGCGGCGGTGGTCAGGTGAGCGACGTCGGCTCGATCGAGACCACAGCCGGTCTCCACGACGTCACCCACATCGAGGTCGACGGCGACCTCTGGTGGCACGTCCTCGCCGACGACCAGGCCGAACTCGGGGGCGAGGCGCGGGTCCGCATCGATGCCGACCACCGTCTGCGGGTCGCGTCGCTGCACACGATGAGCCATGTGCTGAACGCCTTCGTGTTCGCGGAGTTCGAGGGGTCGCTCGTGACCGGCGCGCAGATCAACGGCGACGGCACGGGCCGAATGGACTTCGACCTATCGGCGATCGACAACGACCGCCTCCGCGCGCTGGAGGAGCCGGTGAACAGCGTGATCGCCGAGGGCCTCGAGGTCGCGCCGGTCTACGTGTCGGCCGACGAGGCGGCATCGACGCCCGGGCTCGTGCGATCGCTGTCGGTCGCTCCCCCGCCGACGGAGGACGGCCAGCTCCGACTGATCGACGTCGACGGCCTCGACCGCCAGGCGTGCGGCGGCACCCACCTGACGAACACCGCACAGGCGTCGGGCTTCCGGATCGGCAAGATCGAGAACAAGGGCAAGCGGAACCGCCGCATCCGCTTCTCCCTCCCCTGACAAGTTGGATTCCTGCTCAGGGACAGAATCCAACTTCCACCACACGAGTTGGATTCCTGCTCAGGGACAGAATCCAACTCCTGGTGGTGTCGGGGAGCGTTTCGTGAACGGTTCGCAGGGGTGTCCTCGGCGTTCATCGACGGTTTGCGACACTCGTCGGCATGGCTCCACAGCGCATCGCTGCCCTCGCCGCGCTCGGCATCATCGGTGCCGGCGTGGTCGGCCTCGTCGTCACCCGTGACGATGACAGTGTCCCGACCCCGACCGCCTCGGCGGCTCCGACGACGGACGCTCCGACGACCGGCGTCGACGCAACATCTGAGAGCGCCGGTACGGCGAGGGAAGCGAACGCGACGGACCTCGACGACGCTGCCGGAGACGAGGCCGGTCCCGACGCGCCGGTGGCGCTGCGCTACGACCCCGAGCTCGTACCCGACCTCCCGGTTCGTGGTGAACACCCACCGCTGATCGGCATCGACGGCTGGCAGCAGTCCGACATCGAGTCGCTCGAGGATCTCCGCGGCAAGGTCGTTGCCGTCCAGTTCTGGACCTTCGGCTGCCACAACTGCAATGCGACGAAGCCGCACATGCGTGCGCTCTACGAGAAGTACGGCGGCGACGACTTCGAGATCGTCGGCGTCCACGCACCCGAGTTCGAGTACGAGAAGGACCCGGCGAGCATCGCCGCAGCCGCCGACGAGCTGGGCGTGACGTGGCCGATCGCACTCGACACGGAGAAGCGCTCGTTCCGCTCATGGCAGACCGAGCGCCGGTTCTGGCCTCGCATCTACCTGATCGACCGCGAGGGAAACATCCGCTACGACAAGATCGGCGAGGGCCGCTACGACGAGATCGACGCCGCCGTCGGCGCGTTGATCGACGGCCGATGATCGACGCCTTCGTCGAAGGAGCCCGCTCGATCGTCCAGGCGTGCCACCTCGTCATCCTGTTCCCTGTCGCGGCGACCGTGCTGGCCGCTCGCGCCCGCCTTCCTGTCGTCGCCTGGTCGCTCGCCGGGATCGTGCTCGGCGGCTGGGTGTTCGCAACGCGATGGCTCGTCCTCGACGACACCCAGATCCGCTGGTCGTCACTGGTGGTCGTCGCCGGACTTCTCGCGATCGCCGTCCAGCAGCGCCTCATCGGACGTCGACGCAACGCGAGCTCCACCCCACCCCGCGACGAGTCGTCCGTGTCGAGCGGCGATCGTGCGTCGACCAGCACGGATGACAGTGCATCGACCGGCAGCGACAGCGTCGAGCCGCCCGACGACGGGGCCGTCACCCAACGGTTCACAGAGTCCGACTGGGTCACGCTCCCGGCCGTCGTGGCCGGTGGGGTCGCCTTCATCGCGACGACGTGGTGGCGCCCGTGCGTCGGCGAGCACTTCGGCGACATCCTGACCCGAGCGCCGAACGACCCGTGGGGGCAGCTCGCACCATCCGTCGGGTTCATGGCCGGGGTGTCGCTGCCGATCCTGCTGCTCGGGCTCCTCATCGGCGGGCTCGACCCCGGCACCCTCGTCCGCCGTCGCCTCGCGATCGCCTCGGCCGGGGTCGGGGTGATCCTCGCCGTCTCGGTCCTCGCCGGACAGCACGGCGAGATCGTGGCGAAGCTGTTCGAGTGGAGCGAGCCGTTCGTCTGATTCGTGCTCGATCGAGCCGAGGGCTGCGTGGCCGCTGCGCCAGACGCCCGCCCCCGTGCCCGCGTTCGGCCGGTACTCCGGACCGATCGGAAGCGAGTTTGTGCCGCATAGGGTCGTGCGCATGCAGATCGTGTCCGCACTGTTCGTCGAGGAGTTCGACATGCGTCAGGCGCCCGGTCCGTCCACGCGGATCGACATGAAGGGCGTGATGTTCTCCCAGGCCGCGTCGTCGCCGGCGCCGGTGACGATCGAGCCGCACCTCGTCGGCCTCATCCACTGCCCTCCCGACGAGGACGGCAACGGCATCTTCGAGGTCGTGTTCCGCCGTGGCATGAGCGAGGACGACGAGCAGGTCGCACGCAACGTGAGCCCGTTCCAGGTCGATCCGGGCAAGTTCACGTACCGGCTCGTCCGTGGCGAGCTCGAGTTCGAGGACTACGGCCAGGTCTTCGCCCACTGCCGTATCGACCAGGGGCCGTGGACGATCGTGCCGTTCACGCTCCTCCCGCCCGCAGACGGCTGAGCGGCTCGCACACTGAACGCGCCGCCGCGACGACGACTACCCTCGCCCGCGTGTCGTTGACTCCCGAACAGGATTCCCTCGCCGTCAAGCTCATCCGGGGCATGTCGATGGACGGCCCGCTCGCTGCGAACAGCGGCCATCAGGGAACGGGCATGGCGCTCGCCCCGCTCGCCCACGTGCTCTACAGCCGGGTGATGAAGCACGATCCGGCAGACCCTGCGTGGCCCGATCGTGACCGATTCATCCTGTCGAACGGGCACGCCTCGATCCTGCAGTACTCGGCACTGTTCCTCTCGGGCTACGGACTCGAACTCGACGACCTTCGTCAGTTCCGCCAGTGGGACTCCGCCACACCCGGCCACCCCGAGGCCGGCCACACCGCCGGCGTCGAGGTCACGACCGGACCGCTCGGGCAGGGGTTCGCCAACGCAGTCGGTATGGCGATCGCCGAGGCCAACCTCCGAGCCCGATTCGGCGCCGACGCCGTGAACCACCACACGTTCGCCGTCGCCGGCGACGGGTGCCTGATGGAGGGCATCAGCCACGAGGCGGCCGCCATTGCCGGCCACCTCGGACTCGGACACCTCGTCGTCGTGTTCGACGACAACAAGATCACGATCGACGGCGAGACCGACCTGACCGACTCGACGGACACAGCATCCCGGTTCCGTGCCTATGGCTGGGATGTCGTGGAACTCGGCGATGCGGGCGAGGATTGCGACGCGCTCGAGGCCGCCCTGCTCGCTGCGAAGGAAACGCCGAAACCAACGCTCCTGATGCTGCGCACGCACATCGGCTTCCCCTCCCCCGACTTCACCGACGATCACGCGGCCCACGGCAATCCGTTCAAGGCCGAGCACGTCACACGGACCAAGCAG
>JBCBDK010000135.1:0-8395 GCA_038529675.1 Actinomycetota bacterium | reverse complement strand
TCCCGAACCGCCCTCGCCCCACCTCGCACTCGCGGGGCTGATCGAGTCGGGCGGGGCGACGCCGAACGTCGAGCACGGCGTCGTCACCGGTGAAGTGCGCGGGCTCGAGGTGTGCCGAGTCGTGTCCGAGCCGACCCTGGGCCGGCTGACCGACGAGCACGGCGAACCGCTGTCCACGGGCACCGAGGTCGTCGCCCCCGACGGCGACGACGGCGTGATCCTCGAGGTCGGCGTCGGCGCCAACGACCGGGAGGCGTTCCAACTCCTCCACGGGCACGTGCCCAAGGCCGAGGCGCTGGCTGACGTCGTCGAGTCGGTCCGGATGCACCGAGCGCCCGACGCCCCCGCGCACCCGCTCAACCGTATGGCGCCAGAACGTGCGCTGCGCGCCGCGGCGATCGACGACCCGACCACCATCGGCCTCTCCACGCTCGAGCCGTCGCCGCCGCCGGTGCCTCGCCCGAGCATGAAAGACGTCGCCCCGTGCGTGTCCGTCGGCCGAAACGCCGCCGGCGAGGAACGGACCGTCGTGTTCTCGGCGGGCGTCGACCTCGAGCTGGCGCCGTTCATCGCCGACGTCATCGCCATGGGTTCGGTCGGCCAGTCGGCTGCGATGGGTTCGGTCGGCCAGTCGGCCGCGATGGGTTCGGCCGGCCAGCCGACCGCCTCGGGTTCGGTCGGCCAGGCGCCGCCGGTCGTGGTCGTGCTCCCCGAGCGGGATCGTCTCCCGATCGTCGAACGGTTGCTCGGCGTGCTCGACCACCCGGTGTCGATCGTCCACGTCCGTGGCGGCGGCGAGCCCCAGGGATGAGCGTCCCCGATCTCGACGCTCGGCTTCGGTCGCAGCTGCATCGGATCGCCGAGGAGCACGCCGACCTGGAGCTCCAACTCGCGGATCCCGAGGTGCTCGCCGACGCTGATCGACTGCGCGTCGCGTCGAAGCGCTACAACGAACTCGGGCCGGTCGTCGAGGCCGTTTCGCGCCACGCTGCACGCCGCGGTGACGCGCTCGCCGCCGAGGAACTGATCGACGCGAGCGATGCCGATGCCGACGCAGAGGAACGGGCGCTCGTCCAGCAGGAACTCGACGAGGCGCTCCGCGAGTTGCCCGAGCTCGAAGGCCAGCTCCGTGAGCTGCTCGTTCCCAAGGATCCGAACGACGGGCGCAACGTGATCATCGAGATCCGCGGTGCCGAGGGCGGCGAGGAGGCGAATCTGTTCGCCCGCGACCTGGCGGAGATGTACGAGGCGTTCGCGGCCAGAAAGGGCTTGCGGATCGAGACCCTGTCGGCGGCCAGTAGCGACAAGGGCGGGTTCGACAACGTGACGTTCCTCGTCTCGGGCGACGACGCGTGGCGTCACCTGAAGTACGAGGGCGGACCGCACCGGGTCCAGCGCGTTCCGGTCACCGAGAGTCAGGGACGGATCCACACGTCGTCCGCCACCGTGACCGTGCTGCCCGAGGTCGACGACGTCGAGGTCGACGTGCGCGATGCCGACCTCGACGTCGACGTCTACCGGTCGAGTGGCGCCGGCGGTCAGCACGTGAACACGACCGACTCCGCCGTTCGCATCACCCACCGCCCGACCGGGATCGTCGTCACAATGCAGGACGAGCGATCGCAGTTGCAGAATCGTCAGCGTGCGATGCAAGTGCTGCGAGCCAGGCTGCACGAACTGGCCGTTGCCGAACGTGACGCTTCGATGTCGGCCGAGCGCCGCTCGCAGACCGGCGGCGGTGGTCGCAGCGAGAAGATCCGGACGTACAACTTCAAGGAGAATCGCGTGACCGACCACCGCATCGGGCTCACGATCTACCGCCTCGCCGACGTGCTCGGCGGCGACCTCGATCAGGTCGTCGGACCACTCGCTGCCGAGGAACGAGCGCGGCTGCTCGCCGAGGGCGACGCCGATGACTGAGTCGTCGTCCGGTTCGCAGCCCCGACGTGCCACCGGCGACGACGTGGCGGACGGCGACGCGGATGAACGGACGATCTCGTGGCGGGAGCTGCTCGCCGAGACGGAGTCCCTCCTCGGCGATCGTCGTCACGCCCGGTGGATCTGCGAGCGGGCGACGGATCGGACGCCCGACGAGTTCCGCACGATCCTCGACGACCCGGCCACCGAGCGGGCCGTCCACCACCTCGACGCGATGGTCGCACGAGCGCGGAACGGCGAGCCGATCCAGTACGTGCTCGGGGCTTGGCCGTTCCGGCACGTCGATCTCGTCGTCGATCGACGCGTGCTGATCCCTCGGCCCGAGACCGAGCACGTCGCCGAGGTCGCCATCGACTTCGCGGCGGCCGTCGACGCCCCCCGGATCGTCGTCGATCTCGGTACCGGCTCGGGCGCGATCGGCCTCGCCGTGGCCGATGAGCTGCCGCTCGTCGGGACGACGGTGTGGTTGACCGACGCCGACGCCGAGGCGCTCGATGTCGCCCGAGCGAACCTCGCCGGCCTGGGGCGGGCGGCGATCAACGTCCGGGTCGCGGAGGGCTCCTGGTACGACGCCTTGCCCGAGGGCCTACGAGCCGACGTGATCGTGTCCAACCCGCCGTACGTCGCGAACGGGTCACCTGACCTCGACGAGTCGGTCCGCTCGTGGGAGCCGTCGCAGGCGTTGTTCGCCGGCGACGACGGACTCGAGGACCTCCGGACGATCATCGCCGGCGCACCGGCCCACCTCAGTCACGGCGGCTGGCTCGTGGTCGAGCACGGCCACGATCAGGGCGCAGCCACGCGAGACCTCCTTGCGGCAGCGGGGCTCGACGACGTCGAGACCGGCCAGGATCCAGCCGGACTCGATCGCTGGAGCGTCGGCCGCCGGGCCTGACCGTTCGGATCAGCCGAACCGGACGGCGACCGCCGCGAGAATCGTGCCCTCCTCCTCGGACACGTCGGCATCGGCGCCGGCGACCTCCCGGGCGGCGCTGAACAGGGCGGAGCGCAGCACGCGACTCGACACGGTGGCGTCGATCTGATCGAGCAACTGGTCGATCTGGTCGGTCTGGATCGCGTGGCGCGCCTCGTCGATCGCTGGCCGCAGGTGGTCCTCGAACGGGAAGTCGTCACCGCGCCACTCCTCGCTGATCTCCCGGACGGCGTCGACCTCGGCGTCGTCGATCTGATGGTCGGCGAGCATCACCAGTGCGAGCAGCTGCAGCGCGGCGCGGTGCTCGTCGTCGGCGGTCGCGTGGGTCGCGATGTTGCGATAGAGGTCGTCGAGGGTGCGTGGCATGCGGACTCCGGATACGAGAGGGGGCGGGTCGATCTTGGCAGATCCGGCGATCTTCGAGCGTTCGAGATCGGTCGACCGTGCACCCGTCACAGCGGCCGCCGGAGGTGACGGCGGGGCGCCGTTCAGTCGGGGAGCGAGCGCCGCAGGAACTCGAGCTGATGGAGCAGCAGGTGTTCGGCAACGACCTCCTGTGGCGTCATGTGGGAGACGCCGACGAGCGGAAGGACCTCGTGCGGGCGGCCGGCGGCGAGCAACGCCGACGACAGCTGAAGCGTGTGCGCTGCGACCACGTTGTCGTCCGCCAGCCCGTGCACGAGCAGCAGCGGGCGGCTCAGATCCGGCGCGAGCGGGAGGAGGGAGTTGGCGTCGTACACCTCGGCCGTGACATTCGGATCGCCGAGGTACCGCTCGGTGTAGTGGGTGTCGTAGAGGCGCCACTCGGTGACGGGTGCGCCGGCGATGGCGGCGTGGAACACGTCGGGCCGACGCAGCACGGCGAGGGCCGCGAGGTAGCCGCCGAAGCTCCACCCGCGGATCGCGACCCGGCGGAGGTCGAGGCATTCATAGTGTTCTGCGGCGGCACGCAACGCGTCGACCTGATCGTCGAGCGGAGGGTCGGCGAGGTCGTGACGTACGGCCCGCTCCCACTCACTCCCTCGCCCTGGGGTGCCGCGGCCGTCGGCGACGATGACGCAGAAGCCCTGATCGGCGAACCATTGCGAGGCCAGCATGGCGTTGTGATTGGCGACCACGCGTTGAGCGTGGGGCCCGCCGTACGGGTCGAGCAGCACAGGAAGCCGCTCGGCATCGGCGTCGGTCGGATCGAAGCCGGTCGGGAACAGCACGGCGGTGGCCAGGTCGCGTTCGCCAAGTCGCAGCAACTCGACGTTGGGTGCGATGTTCGGCGTCTCGGCCAACGACGCGATGGTCCCGACCTCGCTGTGATCGCCGAGCGCACCAGCTGGGTCGCTGCCATTGCTGCGGTCATGACCGCTGCCGAGGTCGTGGACCGTGAAGGTCGCACCCGGGGCATCGAGCTGGACTCGGCGGACGACCAGCGTCGAGCCCCCGACGACCGCCGTGTGGATGCCGGGAGCGGACGTCAACGGCTCGGCCGCGCCGTTCACCCTCGTGATCCAGACGTGAGTCTCGGTCGGAGTGTCGACGTGGTTGGCGACGAACACGATCGCGGGACCGGCGTCGTCGGGGTCGCGCTGATCGGCGTCGTCATCGGCGGGCGCGCGATCGTCGCGCGCGCCGATCGTGCCGACGACGGAGCGGACCTGGAGGTCGGGCGGGCTGATCGGTCGGTCGTCGAGGAGGAGCCGGCGGGTCCCGTCGTCGTCGGAGTGGGTGAGGACGCCGCCACCGTCGAACACGTGTGGCAGGCCTGGCACGTTCTCGACCCAGGCGTCGTCGTAGTCGCTGGCGACGACCTCACCCTCGACGATCCGGAGCGTGGCGTCGGCGAGCTCGGCGTCACCGACGCGCACGACGATCGAGTTCTGCTGGTCGCGCGACTGGCACGCCAGCACCAGGCCTGCCGTGGTCCAGTCGACGTGGGCGACGTACGGGAAGAACTCCCGGTCCCACTCGATCTCATGCGTACTGCCGTCGAGGCCGAGCACGTGGACGGACACCGCTGCGTTGTCGGTGCCGGCGGCGGGGTAGGCGATGGTGCGCGCCGCGGTGTCGGGCGCGGCCGGGTCGGCGATCGTCCACCGGCCGACCGGCGCGGTGTCGACGCGACAGACCGCGAGTCGGGTGCCGTCCGGGCTCCACCAGAACCCGCGCAGTCGCTGCATCTCCTCGGCGGCGATGAACTCGGCAGCGCCCCACGACACGGACTCGGACTCGTGCGGATCGTCGCCCGCGAGGACGCTCGACGAACCATCGAGCTCGCCGATGCGGAGCTGGCGCCCGCTGACGTAGGCGAGGCGGCGGGCGGTCGGGTCGGGCCGCGGGTCGAAGACGGGCCCCTCGATCGGCAGATGCCGGGCGTGACCGCTGAGCAGTCCCGCCGTGTAGAGCTTGCCGTCGAGGGCGAATGCGGCGACCTTGCAGTCGCGGTCGGTGGCGTACGAGGTGATGCCGGTCGAGCCGTCGCGGGTCCGTTCGCGGCGCGCCCGTTCCTCCGCCGTGATCGCAGCGCCGCTGGAACCACCAGCTGCGTCACGGAGTGCCCGCGGGTCGGCGACGACGCGCTCGTCGCCCGACGGGAGCTCCTTGACCCAGAGCGAGTTGGCGCCGTCGTCGCCGGCCGACGACCGGAGGAAGACGATGCGTGAACCGTCGGGGGCGACGGTCAGGTTGCGAGGCTCGCCGAGGGTGAACCGCTGCGTGCGTGCGTACTGCCGGGGAAACGAGTCAGCCACGCCGCTCACCCTAGGCACGTCGCCCGCCGGCTCCAGATGGCTGAGCGCCGTGGCGTCGGCGACGCACCGGGCCGACGCCGCAGGGCCGTCAGAGGCGGATGGCGCCGTCGGCGTCGAGCGAGACGGTGATGCCGACCCACTCGCCGTCGCACATCGCCCCGGTGATCGCCGGATCGGTCGAGGTTCCCCATGCCCGTCGGCCGTCGGGGAGCAGACAGGAAGCGATCGCCAACTCGGGCTGCTGTTCGCGATCGAACATCACGGTGTAGGCCTCGACGTCGGCTGAGCCGCCGGCGTCGACCGCCTCCGCCGCCGTTGCGAGGTTGCGGCGCGGTAGTGCGTCCACGTCGTCTTGGGGTCGCTCGTGGCGGAACCCGTCGGCCGAGGGTGTCGTCCGGTACACGCCGAACGAGTGCTTTGTCGCGTAGCCGCCGTTGGCCCAGACGAGTGCGGTCGCGTCCGGATCGTCGCGCAATTCGCCGACGATCGTCGCGATGGCATGCATCGGGTAGTTGTTCCACGGCCCGCCGCAGAACGGGAGGCCACCGGTGCGTGACCACTGCCGCTCCATCACGTCGATGCCGAGCGACCGCGCACCGAGCTGGACCGCCGACGGGAAACACGAGTAGAGGTCGATGAGTTCGACGTCGTCGATGTCGGCGTTCGCCAGATCCAGGGCTCGACGGCCGCCGATCTCGATCGCGGGGGTGCGGGCGAACGTGTCGCGCCACGACACGTAGGGGTGTTCGTGGCAGTCGGTGCCGGCCTGGGGGAACACCCAGTGCGACTCGTCGACTCCCATCCGGCGCGCCGCCTCGACCGAGCACATGATGACGGCAGCCGCCATGTCGACGTCGCTGTTCGAGTTCATCAGCTTCGGATACGGCAGCCCGATCATCCGATTGCGGTCGCTGATCGACGTGATCTCGTCAGGCGTCTTGGCGTCACGGATCCAGGCGTACTCGTTGCCGGCCGCGACCTCGGAGAGCCCCGACCACAGACGGCCGAGCCGGGCGCGATGGTCATCCAGCGACCTGCCGTCGGCGGCGCGGAGTGCGGTCTCGAACATGGGATAGATCTGGACCGGCTGGACGATGCCACGCTCGCGTTCGACGGCGTGGTTCATGTCGAGTTCGGTGCCGAACCGGACCGGCTCGTCCTCGTCGGGCGCCTTCGGCCACGGGAGCCGGACGCCGGCTCGCCGGGCACGTATGTAGGTCCGGAACGCCTCGGCGCCGGCGAGCACGGCGACGTCGAGGTCGCCGCGTTGGATGTCGAGCGCTGTGCGGTTGACGAGGGTCTGCGGGCTGTTGCCGCCGGCCGTGGTCTCGGCCAACTCGACGCCACCCGCCGACGTGTCGAGGCCGAGTCGTTCGGCGAGGAAGCGCGCCGGGTTGCGGTACCGCCAGCCGATCACGTTGACGACGCGCACCGACTGTGCGGCGTCGGCGCCATCGAGGCCGGCGTCGTCGATCGCCGCGACCGCCGCTCGTTCCATCAGCGCTGCGGGCTCGAGTGCGTCGTCGAGCGACACCGCTCGGTGGAGATACTGGCCGACGCCGACGATGACGGGAGAGCGGGGGTCGAGACTCACGGTCGCCGACCCTACGAACCGACCCGCACCTCCGACGACCCGTCCCACCCGAGTTGGATTCCTGCTCGGGGACAGAATCCAGCGTGCGGCGATCCGACGGTGCCGAGTTGGATTCCTGCTCGGGGACAGAATCCAGCGTGCGGCGATCCGACGGTGCCGAGTTGGATTCCTGCTCGGGGACAGAATCCAACTCGCGGCGGTCCGATGGTGTGGAGGCTCGTAGCATGGGTCGCCGATGGCACGAATCGCGATCGGCGCCGACCACGCCGGCTACGACCTCAAGCAACACCTCGTTGCGTACCTGACCTCCCACGGACACGAGGTCGACGACCAGGGCACGCACACCACCGAGTCGGTCGACTACCCCGACATCTGTGCGGGCGTCGGGAGGACCGTCGTCGCCGGCCATGCCGACTGGGGCATCGTCCTCGGCGGTAGCGGGCAGGGCGAGCAACTCGCCGCCAACAAGGTCCGCGGGGTTCGCGCCGCACTGTGCAACTGCCTCTACACCGCCCGGATGGCCCGGGCCCACAACGACGCCAACGTCCTGTCGCTCGGCGGCCGGGTCGTCGGCATCGGTCTCGCCGAGGAGATCGTCACCCTCTTCGCCACCACCGAGTTCGAAGGCGGTCGCCACCAGCGTCGCGTCGACCAGGTGATGGCCATCGAATCCACCAACTGACGATCACGTTCTGGGGCTGACCCCAGGCGTGATCACTGGAGCCACCATGCCGTTTCCCACCGACACCAACCCCGACACCGAGGTGCAAGCACTGCTCGACGCCGAGGTCGAGCGTCAGACCAGCGGGCTGCAGCTCATCGCCAGCGAGAACTTCACCTCGCCCGCCGTCATGGCGGCGACCGGTTCGGTCCTCACCAACAAGTACGCCGAGGGGTATCCGGGCAAGCGGTATTACGGCGGCAACGTCCACGTCGACTCGATCGAGCAGCTCGCGATCGATCGGGTCAAGGAGCTGTTCGGCGCCGAGCACGCCAACGTCCAACCGCACTCCGGTGCCAACGCCAACATGTGCGTCTACCAGGCACTCCTCGAGCAGGGCGACACCGTGCTGGGGTTGACGCTCGACCATGGTGGCCACCTCACCCACGGCGCGTCCGTCAACGCGAGCGGCATCATCTACGACTTCGTCGGTTACGGGACGAACTCCGAGGATCGGATCGATCTCG
>JBCBDK010000134.1:0-8401 GCA_038529675.1 Actinomycetota bacterium | reverse complement strand
CGTCGTCACTCGGCGGCGACGACCGTCCTGATCGTCGTCACTCGGCGGCGACGACTTCGATGGTGATCGGGAACGACACGTCGGCGTGCAGGGAGGCGGTCGCCGTATGGGTCCCGACCTCCTTCACGCCATCGACCTCGATGTCCTTGCGATCGATCTCGATCTCCATCTGCGCCTGCACCGCGTCGGCCACATCGGATGCGTGGACCGAGCCGAAGAGCTTGCCCTCGGGGCTCGCCTTGGCGGTGATGGTGATCGGCCTACCGACGAGCGCGGTGGCGATGGCCGTCGCGGCCTCGCGGGCCGAGTGGTCCTTCGCATCGCGGGCCGACCGCATCTTCGCGGCCTGATCCATCGCGCCCTTCGACGCCTTGATCGCCTTGCCCTTGGGGAACAAGAAGTTGCGAGCGTGCCCGTCAGCCACGTCGACGATGTCGCCGCGCTTGCCGAGACCACTCACATCGGTCCGGAGAATCACCTGCATGATCAGACCTCCGTGCTCTCGTCGGACGTCTCGACGGACTCGGCGGCAACGTCGGCAGCCTCGCCGCCGTCGGCATCCTGACCCTCGAGCTCGAGGTTCTCCTCGGTGCCCTCGGCGTTCTCCGCGTTGCCGCGACCACCGTCACGATCACGATCGCCCCGGCGACCGCCACCGACGCGGGTGTTCGCGACGCGCACGGCATACGGCAGCAGGGCCATCTCGCGGGCGATCTTGATCGCGTTGGCGACCTCGCGCTGCTGCTGCAGATCGTTGCCGGCGACCCGACGGTTGCGGATCTTGGCGCGGTCGCTCATGAAGCGGGTGAGCAGGTCGACGTCCTTGTAGTCGACGTACTCCACCTTCTCGATCACGAGCACGCTGGTCTTCTTCTTGAACTTGCGTGGGTTGGCGTCCCGGGCTGACCGGGCCTTGTTCTTCTTGCTTGCCATCGTTGGCTACTCCTGGATGAGATCTGTTCGATCGAAACCGTGGTGGTTCGGGTGATCGGGAATCAGAACGGCTCTTCGTCGCCGTACACCGGGTCGGGCGCAGGGGCGGCAGCGCCGCCTCCACCGCCACCGCCACCCTGGGGTGCGGCGTCGCGGCTGATGCGCTCGATCTGGGCCTGGGCCCAGCGAAGGCTCGGGCCGACATCGTCGGCGACGACCTCGGTGATCGAGCGCTTGTTGCCGTCGCGGTCGTCGTAGCTGCGCTGCTCGAGGCGCCCGGTCACCATGATCCGGTTGCCCTTCGTGACGCTTGCTGCGACGTTCTCCCCCAGGTCGCCCCAGGCGACGATGTTGAAGAACGAGACCGCTTCCTGCCACTCGCCGTTCTGCTGCCAGCGCCGATTGACGGCGAGGCCGAACGAGCACACACCACGGCCCCCCGTGGTGTAGCGCAGCTCCGGGTCTCGTGTGAGGTTCCCGGTGAGTGTGACGGTGTTGTCGATTGCCATGTGATTCCCCTGATCAGTCGGATGAACCGGCGATGCGCCGGTTCAAACGGGTCGTCGTCTGTCGGTCAGCTCTCGCTGACGCTCATGCCGCGGCGCTCGGCCTCGGCGTCGGGCAGACGGATGAGCTTGTGGCGGACGATGTCGTCCGCGAGACGGAGCGAGCGCTCGAGTTCGTCGAGGGCGCCGGGTTCGGCGACCATCTCGGCGACGAGGTAGTAGCCCGCCGGCTTCTTGTTGATCGGGTAGGCGAACTGGCGCTTGCCCCACCAATCGACTTTGCCGTGGAGCTCACCACCGGCGGCCTTCACGCCGTCGGCGACCTTCTTGGTCCAGGACTGGGCTTGGGGGTCATCGACGTCACCATCGATGATGACCATCATTTCGTAGGCGCGTGTCATACGCGTGTTCCTCCCTTCGGATCCTCGGCGCGGTGGTCATCCCGGCCGGGGAGCCCCGTTTGTGGGGCAGGGCTGATATGGACTCCGCCACGCTATCGGGCACCGCCGGCTCGCGGAACCGGACCGGGACGCGAGATCACGTTCTGGGCGTGACCCCAGGTGTGATCACATCACGTTCTGGGTCTGACCCCAGGTGTGATCGTGCTCAGATGCCGGGGAGTTCGACGATGTCGCCCTGGGCGAGGGTGACGATGTCGTTGGCTTGCAGCCGGGAGTTCGACAGGCTCCACAGCGAGCCGTCGATCACCAAGGTGCGGCGGATCTGGCGCTGCCAGTCGATGCCTTCGGGCCAGCAGATCTCGATCCGGTCGATGCCCTGCAGTTCCTCGGGCAGCTCGCCGTCCGCCGTCCAGAACTTGAGTTCCTCACCGGGGATCGCGTCGCAGAAGTAGCCGGTCGCGCCACCCTGGTCCTGCTCGTCGCAGGCGAGGAGCAGACCTTCCTGGGCGATCCAGAAGAACTCGCCGTCCTCCTCGGTGAAGGTGCCCGGCTCGATCAGCCGGCAGTCGGTCTGACCCGGCTCGACCGTGTCGGGATCGTCCTGGGTGATCCGGCCGAGCTCCTCGATGCCGTCGCCGTTCACCCGCAGTGCCACGGCGCCGGAGAAGTTCTCCGACCACTGGTTCACGGGCAGGAACGCCGTCTCGGTCGCCGGCCAGTAGAGGAACGCCCGGTGATCGAACTCGGCGTCGGAGCCGCCGCCGGGCAGCGTCCACACGTCGACCTCCTGCGGGTTCGAGCGGTCACTCACGTCGAACAGCGACACCTTGGTGCCGGTGGTGAAGCCCTCCTCGGTGGCGTCCTGGCCGACGCCGAGCACGAGCGTCTCGGAGATCGGGTGCAGGTAGGAGGAGAAGCCGGGGATCTTCAGTTCGCCGAGCACCGACATGTTCGTCGGATCGGAGAGGTCGAGGATGTAGAACGGGTCGGTCTGGCGGAACGTGACCAGGTAGGCGAGGTCGCCCACGTAGCGCACGGAGAAGATCCGCTCGCCCTCGAGGCCGAGGTCGCCGACGCGGCCGACCTCGACGAGGCGGTCGCCGTCGACCTGCATCGCGATGACCTGGTTGTCGGTGTCGGCCTGTGCGCCCCAGGGTGTGCCGTCGGTCGTCGCGACGAAGAAGGTGCCGTCACGATCGTTCATCGAGAACTGGTTGAGGAGGTGACCGTCGACCGTGCCCGACGCCTCGTAGGCGGCCGGGCCGTCACCGCCGATCGAGAAGCGGTGGATCTGCGTCTCGTACTCCTCTTCCCAGGCGCCACGCTGCTGCTCCTCGATCGTCGGCGGGAGCCAGACAGTGGAGGAGATGTACATACGGTCCTGCGAGGCGTAGACCGTGTCGCCGGTCGCCATCACCGACGACGTGGCCGTCGGGGCGCCGAGCGCCTCGTCGGTGGCGAACGTGACCACCGACAACATGTCGAAGCCGGAGAACTCGGCCGGTGCGTGGATGTTCGAGCAGTCGACCACCTGGCCTTGGGACGTCCCGCTGGACGTGGTCAGGGTGTACGTCGGCAACCAGTGCTCGAGTTCGGACTCGGCAACCAGCCGCTGGTTGGTCTCGGTGGCCGCGTCGATCGCCCGCTCGTTGTTGTCGGACGGGAACACGAACCCGAGGTCGGAGGGCGCCGAGGTCACGACGACCCGGGCGGTCGAGCCGATCTGGCGGGCGCTGACATAGCGGCCGCGCACCTCGAGGGTGTTGACGATCGAGATCGCAGCCGGGTTGGAGAGATCGACCTCGTGCACGACGGTCGTCGGGCCCTGGTAGCCGTTCGGGGGCACCGGGCCGCCGATCGGGGCGTCAGGCTCGACCGGGATCGGCTCGGTCTCCTCGTCGGGGGCGAAGCCGGCCTCGGCGTCGCCACCGGGCTCCTCTGCGTCGACGCTGGTCTCGCCGGTGCTGGTCTCATCGGTGCTGGTCTCATCGGTGCTGGTCTCATCGGTGCTGGTCTCGTCGATCGCGTCGTCGATGTCGACGAGCGGGGCGTCGATCGGTTCCTCGAGCAGGGCGACGTCCTCTTCGAAGTAGCGGCCGTCCCAGTACTCGCTCTGACCGATGACGAAGGCCCGGTCGCCGTCGAACAGGATCTCGCTGCCCCAACTCCACTGATTCGTTTGCGGGTTCGAGAGCCGGACCGACGACTGCAGCGTGGCGTCCGATCCGTCGTCGCTGACCGCGGCGAGGTGCAACTGCTCACCGGCGACGGCGAGGATGCGGGCGCCGTCGGTCTTGACGATGTCGGGCTCGTCGACGCCCTCGACCTGCACGTTGGTCGTGGAAAAGCTGCCGTCGCCAGCCTCGCCGTCGTCGGTGTCGCCCTGGTTGACCCGGCCGGCATCAGCAGATGCGGGAGCGGACGTGGCGAAGTCGCCACTGTCGTCGGACGCGCTGGCTTCAGCCGGCTCATCCACGGCCGCCTCCTCCATCGCGTCGTCGTCCTCCATCACGGCGACGTCGTCGATGAACGGCCCGACCGGGAACCAGCCGTTGTTGCCGAACCCGTAGGCGCCGACACGCTCCGCGCCTTCGGTGTGGACGTAGTCGAGGAACGCCGAGCACTCGTCGAACTGCACCAGGGCCGCCGGCGCGAACCCGATGGGCCCGGTCGGCCCACCGTTCGATCCCGAGTCGTCGGGATCGTCAGGGTCGCCGCCACCGGACTCGCTCGGGTCGTCCGGATCACCGGAGCCGTTGCCGGTCTCGTCCTCGACCTCGGTCGTCGGTGTGTCGTCGACGGCGTCGTTGTCGTCAGCCGTGCACGCTGCGGCCAGCAGCCCGGCGGCGATCAGGGTGGGTGCGAGTGTGCGCTTCATCAGTCTCTCCGTGCGTGTGGTGTCCACGTTGCCACGGGTTCTGACGCTCCGCGGCCCGCCCGGGTTCCCGAGACCGAGATCTTTCCGAAACCAAGAACGTTCGGGGTCGGAGTCACGGCGTTCTCGGAGAACGGTTGGGGTCTGACCCCGATCGTTCTCGACGTGGGGAACAGTTGGGGTCTGACCCCGATCGTTCTCGACGTGGCGAAGTGCGTCAGGGGTAGAAACGGCTCGCCCAGCGGCGGAAGTCGGCGATCGGCTTCTCGTTCGGTGCGAGTGCGGGCGGGTCGACGTAGCGCTTGTTCTCCCAGATCGGGACGTCCTGCTCGAACTGGCGCTCGACCTCTGCGGCGAACGGCTCGGCGATGCCCGCGGACACCTCGTCACCGCCGTGGAAGAAATCGAAGCGGATCGTGCAGTGCCCCTCGTCGACGGGCGTGGTCGTCGACAGCAAGGTGACCTTGCCGAACAGATCGAAGGTGGTCACGCTCGTGCCCGGGCCCCACATCTCGACCAGCAGCCGCCCGTCGATCACGCCCTGCGCCGTGCGGTACTTGGTGACGTTGACGACCTGGCGATGAGCACCTGCGGGGCCGTCCTCCGTCACCTCGGCCACCTCGCCCATCTCCGGCGAGCCGTGGACGTACACGAAGTGCGCCATGTCGATCGAGTTCTCGGCCATCTCCTGCCAGGCCGACGCGACGGTCCACTGCGCTTCACCGCAGTGCACCATGTCCTCGTCCACGAGGTCCGGGATCGTCCACTGCGGCTCGACGGACGGATCAGGGTGGTACCAGCACCGGACATGACCGTCGTTGACCGCGACCGGATAGGTCCGCAGCATCGCTCGGGCGTTGGTCCGGTCCGCATACGGGATCGAGGTGTTCGCGCCTGTGCCGTCGAAGGTCCACTCGTGGAACGGGCAGACGATGCAGCCGTCGTCGACGCGGCCGCCGACGCCGAGGTGCGCGCCGAGGTGGGGGCAGAATGCGTCGGCGACCCGGTAGTCGCTGCCGTCGAACCAGACGACGAGCTCGCGCCCGACCGCCTGGATCGCACGCACCGCCGACGGCTCGTCGCGCAGCCCGAGTTCGGACTCGCGTCCCACCGAGAACCAACCGAACGGGATGGGCTTCGGGAAGCGCCTGGCCCCGATCGTCGCATCGATCGTCACCCCGCCGACCGTACCCGCCCACGTTGGATTCCTGCTCGGGGACGAAATCCAACTCGCCGGACCCCGCGGTCGACTCATCGACCCAGGTCACGGCCGGATTGGATTCCTGCTCGGGGACGAGATCCAACTCGCCTCGGCGCCGACCGTCCCGCGGGCACGACCACGACGGGAGCGACGATCTAGCGTTCGTTCATGCATCAGCTCGTCATCCGCAACGGGACGCTCGTCGACGGAACGGGCGCCACAGCGCGCACCGCCGACATCGCTGTCGACGGCGGCGTGATCACCGACGTCGCCGCGCCCGGCACCATCACCGAGCCCGGCGAGACCGACATCGACGCAACCGGCCTGCTCGTGACGCCCGGCTGGGTCGACGTCCACACGCACTACGACGGCCAGGCCACCTGGGACGGCGAGCTCGCGCCGTCCAGCCACCACGGCGTCACCACGGTGGTGATGGGGAACTGCGGCGTCGGGTTCGCGCCGGTGCGTCCAGGCGACGAGAGCTTCCTCATCGAGCTGATGGAGGGCGTCGAGGACATCCCCGGCACCGCACTCCACGAGGGCATCGACTGGCGGTGGGAGTCGTTCGGCGAGTATCTCGATGCCCTGGAGGAGATGCCCCGGACGGTGGATGTCGGCGCGCAGATCCCCCACGCGGCGGTGCGCGCCTATGTGCTCGGTCGGCGCGCCCACGAGTACGACGTCACCGAGGACGAGATCGCCCAGATGGTCGAGATCACTCGCGACGCACTCGACGCCGGAGCGTTCGCCTTCTCCACGTCGCGCACCGTGCTCCACACATCGAAGCACGGCCTCGTCCCGGGCACCGAGGCCGCCCCTGACGAGGTGATCGCCATCGCCGATCCGTGCGCGACTCGGGCCATGCGTTGTTCCAGTACGTGTCGGACGATGTCGGCCGAGGCGGCGACGAGCCATGGCTCGATGCCGTGAAGGAGATGGGCTGCCCGACCACCTACACGCTCGCCCAGACGCCACGCGCACCCGAGGCGTACCGCAACGCGCTCGCTGCGGCGAGCGAACAGTCGGCCGCCACTGCGCCACTGATCCCGCAGGTCGCCGTCCGACCAACCGGCATGCTGTTCGGACTGCAGAGCTCGTTTCACCCGTTCATCGCGCACCCCAGCTACCGGGCGAACAAGGACCGCTCGCTCGCCGAGCGCGTCTCGCTGCTCAACGACCCGGCGTTCGTCGGTCAGCTGTTCACCGAGGCGCCGCTCACCCGCGATCCGTTCGTGACCTACATGGCGACCAACTGGTCGCAGATCTACCGACTCGGAGAGCCGGTCGACTACGAGCCCACGCCTGAGTCGAGCGTTGCCGGCGTCGCGGCGGCGACGGGCCGGTCACCCGAGGAGGTCTGCCTCGAGTGGCTGCTCGAGGACGACGGCCGGGCGTTCCTGTTCGCACCGCTCGGCAACTATCACGGCCACGATCACGAGGCGATTCGGGAGATGCTCGAACACCCGGTCACCATCCCCGGTGCCGGTGACGGCGGCGCGCACTGCGGACTGATCTGCGATGCGAGCTTCCCGACGTACCTGTTGACGCACTGGACGCGCGACCGCACCCGCGGCCCGCGGATCCCGATCGAGCGGGCGGTCCAACTCCAGACGTCGGCGACGGCGGACGCGTACGGGATGACCGACCGCGGCCGTATCGCTCCCGGCAAGATCGCGGACATCAACGTGATCGATCACGCCCGGCTCCACCTGTACCCGCCTCGAATGGTGCACGACCTGCCCGCGGGCGGTCGACGGCTGCTCCAGGACGTCGACGGCTACGTCCACACGGTGAAGTCCGGCGTGGTCACGTTCTCCGACGGCGAACCGACTGGTGCCCGACCCGGCACCGTCCTCCGCTCCGGCCGCTGACCAGCGTTGGATTCGGTCCCTGAGCAGGAATCCAACGAACGGCACGACGTGCCAAGTGTTGGATTCGGTCCCTGAGCAGGAATCCAACTCCCGGGTTCTGCTGGTGGCAGAAGCGGGCCGGAGTGCCGGAGGTGCCCGCAAGGCTCCGCTGCCATGCTCACCTCGATCGACCATCGACTCGCCGAGCGATTGCTCGACCAGCGCATCGTGGTCCTCGGCGAGGAGGTCACCGACGAGCTCGCGAACCGCGTCGTGTCGCAGCTCCTCGTCCTCTCGGCCGACGACCCGGACTCCGACATCAGCATCTTCGTGAACTCCCCCGGCGGCTCGGTCGTGGCCGGTCTGGCGATCTACGACGTCATGCAGCTCGTCCCGAACGACGTCGCCACCGTCGCGGTCGGACTCGCGGCCAGCATGGGTCAGGTCATCCTGTGCGGCGGCGCGGACGGCAAGCGCCACGCGCTCCCGCACGCCCAGATCCTGATGCACGAGGGATCCGCCGGCCTCGGCGGAACAGCCGCCGACGTCGAGATCCAGGCGGCGAACCTCATCACGACACTCGATCGGATGCGCGCCATCATCGCCCACCACACCGGCCGACCGCTCGACGAGGT
>JBCBDK010000133.1:0-8402 GCA_038529675.1 Actinomycetota bacterium | reverse complement strand
GCCGGCAAGTTCCAGGCCGTGCTCGAGGAGGCGTATCTGCTCAACATCGAGGACCCGTCGCTCGCCCGGTTCGTGGGCGCGGTCCGCGCCGACGTCCGCCGCCACGACGAGGTCGCGGAACACCTGGCCGGTAACGCGCGCAACCGCGACAACTTCTTCCTCCGCCTGGTCGACACCGGGATCTCGACCGGCGAGGTCGATCCGTCCGACCGCCAGCGGCTGATCGAGTTCGTTCGATTGGTCCTCGTCGGCATGGTCGAGGGCCCGTCGGAGAGCCCGGCGCAACAGCGGACCGCGATCGATGCGATCGGCGCGCTGTTCGCCGGCAAGCTCATCCGCCCGGTCGATCGCGCCACTCCAGAGTGATGCGCTCCACCTGACCGTCACGCTCGGCGACCCCGTGCGGGTCCGATCGGCCGTCGTCCGATCGCCGTTGGTCGGACTGGTCGGACGGCACCCCGCTCAGCTCGGTCGATCGCTCGGGCCAGCGCTCCTGCCACCAGCTGGTGAGCCGGTCGCCGATGCCGACGAGCCCGACCGGGAAGCGCAGCGCCACCACGATCAGGCCGAGCCCGGTGAGGAGGAACTGGTCGATCGAGGATCCGCCACCGAGCACGACGACGATGAACAACCCGGACGGGGCCAGAACACCACCGATCACGGCCCCTGCGATCGAGCCGATCCCGCCGAGGTACGCGAGGGCCAGGTACTCGAGCCCGGTGGTGGCGTCGAGCCCGGCGCCGGTGAAGGTGGTCGACTTGTAGGCGAACACCACGCCGGCCACGGCGGCGACGAAGGTGGCGATCGCCGCGCCGAGGACCTTGGTCCGTGGCACATGGATCCCGGTCGATGCGGCGGCGCGTTCGTTCGCCCGGACCGCGAGGAGTCGCCGACCCACGTTGCTGCGCCGGATGCCGTGCACCGCCAGCGCCACCGCGACGGCGACGCCGAGCACCAGGTAGCCGAACCGACGCTCCGGGAACTGACCGTCGCCGAAGATGCCCAGCTCGATGCCGAACATCGAGGGTGAACGGACGGTCGCGATGCCGTCACCGCCGACGAACGTCGGGCTTCGAAAGAGCACCTCGTCGAACATCACCGCAACGGCGAACGTGACGATGGCGAATTGGATGCCGCGGATGCGCAACGCAGGTGTGGCGACGAGCACCCCGACGATCGTCGTCACCGCGATGGCGGCGATCGCACCGAACGGAAACGGCAACCAGCCGTCGAACTTCGACAGTGCGAACGCACTCACCCCGGCGAACGAGAGCTGGGCCAGCGACACCTGACCGAGCAGGCCGGTGAGCACCACGATCGACATCAACAACAGCACGACGAAGATCGACTGGATCGCGGCGAGTCGCACGGTCGGATCCGACGACGAGAGCACGACAACGCCGACGGCGATCGTGCCGATCCACGCGGGGAGGCGCAGCGGCCGTCGCTCGACACGTACCAACGCTCCCTCCAGGATCATCGAGCGGTCGGGCAGGGTGGAGCCGGCGATGGTCACCGCTGCGATCACCACGACGAAGGGAACGAGCGAGCTGATCCCGCCGAGGAAGAAGCTCGGCACCTGCTCCCTGGCCACGAGGTGGACGGCGATCGCCTCGAAGCTGCCGATCGCCACACCGACGATGGTGGCGGTCCTGACCGACACGAGGCGCGCCGCCAACGCCGCGCCGAACGCCGGGACGGTGTAGAGGCTGAAGACGAAGGGTCCGACACCCCCCAGCGAACTCGCCAGGATCCCGACGATCGCGGCCACCGTCGACCCGAAGAGCCAGTTGTACAGACCGAGCCGAGACGGGTCGAGGCCGAGCAGGATCGCGCCTTTCTCGTCGAGGAACGCTGCACGAGTCGCCAGACCGAACCTCGTGTGCCGCAACGTCAGGTGTACGACCGTGGCAAGCACGACGACCACGCCGACGATCACGAACCGGTCGACTGGGATGATCCGGCCGAACACGGTGACGTCGCCGTCGGGCAGGACCGACGGGGTTCGAACGACCCGGTTGCCGAAGCTCTTCACCGCCAGCGCCTCGAGGACGATCGTCAAGCCCACGGTCGCGACGAGCATCGTGACCCGCGGCGCGGACCGCAGTGGACGCACGACGAGCAGATAGACGACGACGCTGACCACGGCGGACACCGCGACGGCGATCGCCGTCGCCGGTACCGGTTCCATCGGCCCGCCGATCGCGTACCGGTTCGGCACGACGACGACGGGCAGGATCAGGTCGCCGGTCGTGCGGAGTTCGGCGTAGATGACCGCCGGAATCATCGCCATCGCACCCACGGCGAAGTTGACGACGCCGGAGCCGCGGTACGCGACGATCAGCCCGACGGCGAGCGCGGCATACATCGCGCCGGTCCCGACGCCGAGCAGCGCGAAGACGACCCAGGTCGTCATCGTCGGGGGTCCATCGTGGAGCCGGTCGGGAGGTGCCCGGCGGATCGGTCGTCAGCTCAGCGCGGCATCGCCGAGGTAGCTGGCTTCGAGCAGCGCCCGGTTGGCGGTCAGCTCGGCGGCCGACCCTTCCATCATGATCTCGCCGTGGTTGAGGACGTAGCCACGATCCGCGACCTCGAGTGCCATGTGCACGTGCTGCTCGACGACGAGGACGCCGCAGCTGGTCTGATCGGCGATGTCGCGGACGATCGGCAACAGCTGCTCGACGATGATCGGTGCGAGGCCCAGACTCATCTCGTCGACGAGCAGGCACTTCGGCTCCGACACGAGTGCCCGGGCGATGGCCAGCATCTGTTGCTCGCCACCCGACAGCAGTCCGGCGAGACGATCGCCGAGCGGCTTCAGCGCAGGCAGCAGTTCCATCGCTCGATCGTGTGCGGCCTTGCGACTCGACTTGTTGCCGGTGAGGCCGAGCTTGATGTTCTCCTCGACCGTGAGGTCGAAGAACAGCGACCGGTCCTCGGCGACGTGGGCAAGTCCGCGCCGCGGAATCATGTGCGGCCTCGAGCCGTCGACCTGTTCGCCGAGCACCTCGACCGATCCCTGGATCGGCTTGAGCAGGCCCGACAACGTCAGCAGCGTGGTGGTCTTCCCGGCGCCGTTCGGACCGAGCAGGGCGACGACCTCGCCGGCGGCGACGGTCAGATCGAGGTCACGGACGACAGGGATGCCGCCGTAGCCGGCGTGCAGGCCCTCGACCTTGATCAGGCCGTCGCTCATGTGCTGCTCCCATCGCTCGACGCCGTGAGCGCGGACCCGAGTGCCGCGCCGCTCTCGGCCTGCGCCTCGCCGGCGGAATCGCCGAGGTACGCCTGGATCACCGCCGGATCGGAGCGGACCTCGGCCGGCGTGCCGTGGGCGATGATCTTGCCGAAGTCGAGCACATAGATGTAGTCGCACACGTTGAGCACGAGCCCCATGTCGTGATCGATCAGGAAGAGGCTCATGTCGTGGTCGAGGAATTCCCGAAGGTGTTGGCCCAGCAGTTGGCTCTCTGCCGTGTCAAGCCCGGCCGCCGGCTCGTCGAGGAGCACGAGCTTCGGCTTGGCTGCGAGTGCCCGGGCCACGCTGATCAGCTTGCGTTGCCCATGGCTGAGGTCGCTCGGGAGCGCATCGGCGAGGCCGTCGAGGCGCATGATCTCGAGCGCCCAGTCAACCTGCTCGCGGAACGCCCGCTCGTTGCGTCCCGGCATGAGGATGTCGGTGATGAACGAGTGCCACGACGGGCGCTCTGCGGCAGCCATCAGGTTGTCGCGAACGCTGAGGTCCTCGAACAGCTCGAGCGACTGGAACGTGCGAGTCAATCCGCGGACTGCCCGCTCGTCGGGTGCGACCCCGGCGAGGTTCTGACCATCGAATGTGACCTCGCCCTCGGTGATCGGTGTGAACCCGGTGATCGCGTCGATGAAGGTGGTCTTGCCGGCGCCGTTCGGCCCGATCAACCCGACCAGCTTGCCCGTCTGGCAGTCGAGGTCGATGTCCTTGTTCGCGAAGAGCCCGCCGTAGCTGACGCTGACGCCTCGCGCTTCGAGCAGCGACATCTCAGACCACCTCCGCGGTCAGTTCGGGTTCTGCGAGCACGTCGTCAGGGCTGCCATCCGATGGTGGGTCCGGCGGCGGTGGTTCGGGGTGAGCCAACTCCGGATAGCGGATGCGGCGATAGATCGATCGGATGAACAACGCGAGGCCGGCGCCGAGCAGCGGCATCCAGAGCTTGGAGTAGGTGTCGACTCGAATCGGCCAGATGAGCCAACCGAGGACGTACCCGCCGAGCGCAGTCGGGCCGAATCGCTTCGCCCAGTCGACCCACGCACCACCGGCCTCACCGAACGACGGCGAGACGCGACCGAGGATGACGGCAGCGAAGGCCACGGCGACGACCCACAGGATCAACGCGGCGATCAGCACCCAGAGGTACACGTTCTCGACGAACTTGGCGTTGTAAAGAAAGAACGCACCGCCGACCACGAGCACGGCGAGGAACCCCTTGGTGGTGGTCCCCTTCGGACCGCGATACGCATCGCGGAGGGTGCGTGCGCCTGGTATCGCCCCGACGAGCCAGTTGCCTGCGTGTCTCATCACCCCTTGGAAGAACGGTGCAACGCCCTCCGGGTGGATGATGGCGGTCACGACGATGCCAAGGCCGGTGAGCGGAGCGATGTATCGATCGATGTTCGTTCCGGCGAACATGTAGTTCGAGAACGTCGCGGCGAGCGCGCCCGCGAACAAGACGACGCCGCCCATCACCGCACCGTTGATCGACGTGATTCCAGCGAGGTAGGCCGTGGCGAGCACCGAGAGGCTCAGTCCGTAGATGAAGTTCGCCGACGACACCTCGACCTGCTTGAAGCCGAGCATGACGCCGCCGACGCCGGCGATCGCTGCGCTCATCGCGAAAGCGAGCAGCTTCGTCCGGGCGACGTTGATCCCCGCGGAGGCCGCCGCCCGCTCGTTCGCGCGGACGGCGAGAAAGCGCCGACCGACGCCGGTCCGTCGGATGTTGGCGACGCCGATCGCACACAGCGCGAGCACGGTTGCGCCGAACAGTACGAAGAGCGGGTTCTCGTTCTGTGCACGCTCGCTACGGGCGCCGATGTCGCCACCGAAGAACGTCGGCTCACGGACGAACGCGGGCACGCCGGCACGAAGTTGCGTGATCCACTCGTTCTCGAGGATGTTGGTCTGGATCGCGATCGCTGCGGCGATCGTGACGACCGCGAGTTGGACGCCGCGGATGCGCACCGCCGGCAACCCGAGCAAGACGCCGATCACCACCGCTGCTGCGATCCCGATCGGGGCCGCGAGCGGCCAGGGCAACCCGAGTCCCTCGACCGGCACGAGGTTCGCACCTCGCGGTTCGCCGTCGGCCATCATCCTCGCCGTCGCGAATGCTGCGAGGCCGGCAAACGACATCTGGGCGAGCGAGATCTGCCCCACGTAGCCGGTCAACAGGACGATCGAGAGCATGATGATCGCAAACACGAGCCCGGTCTGGATCGAGTTGGCGAACCGGGTGCGCGTGCCGGCGTTCTCGAACACGTAGGCGAGCAACGTGAGGACGGTGATCCAGACGAGCGCATGTTCCCAGATGCGTTTCGGCGCCGGAGCGAGCGGGAGACGCCGCTCTTCCACCGCCCCGCGGATCGGGAGCGACTTTCCACGCAGGACGAGCACGCCGATGATCACGAGGAGGACGACGAGATCCTTGATCCCGTTCTGAAAGATCTCGAGCGGTCCGTCGAACCAGTCGCCCTTGTTCAACTCGAGCAACGTCTGCACTGAGCCAAGTGCGAGCCCGCCTGCGACGGCGATCGGGATAGACCGGAGGCTGCCGATCAGCGACGCAGCGAGCGCCGGCACGATCAGCGCCGAGAGCCCGATCGGCGTGATCGTGCCCTGGATCGGCCCGACGATGATGACGCCGAGCGTGGCGGTGACCGAGGCGATCACCCAGTTGGCGAGCGCCAGCGTCTGGGGGTTGTAGCCGAGCAGCAGCGCACCCTTCTCGTTGCCGGCGGCGGCCCGCGTCGCGAGCCCAAAACGCGTGTAGCGGTAGATCGCCCAGAGCACGAGTCCGAACACGAGCGCGAAGCCGATGGCGTAGAGATTGTTGCGTGGGTACGGCTTGCCGAGGCCGAGGAAATTCTGAACGACCTCATCGGGCACGACGCTCCGCGGCTGCGGGAACGAGTTGCCGAAGTTCAACAGGGCCATGCCCTGCAGGTACAGGAGCAGGCCGACCGAGGCGACGACCTTGCCGAGCGGCGCCGCGTTGCGCAGCGGTCGGAAGATCAGAAAGTGGACGGCCACGCCGATGAACGCGGCCATGGCGAGCGCGACGATGAGCGACGGCAGCATCTCCCAGCTGCCGTCCTCGGCCACGGTGATGCGGACGGGAAGGTTGACCGAGTGGCTGGGGAGCGGATCGGCCCACGGCAGGAAGATCTCGCCGCGATTCCACGCAGCGTCGAAGGTGAACATCCCGTACATCGCCATTGCGCCGTGCGCGAAGTTGATGACACCGGACCCCTTGTACGACACGACGAGGCCGGCACCGAGCATGGCAAAGAGCGAGCCGATACCGAGGCCCGAGATGAGATCGAAGATGAGGTCGGTCACGCGGAGCCCCCAGCGGTGCGGATCGAGATGGACGAACGGTCAGGAGCGGCGGTCGCTCGAGATCTTCGGACGAGGATGCGACGGGCCGAGGCCGATCAGCTCGACCCCGGACCGTCGTCGTCCGACCTCGCCGCCCGCGGAGGCAGGCGGCGAGGTCAGGTGATGAGCTGGATCAGCCGGTCGGGCGCAACTCGGTGCCGGCGACGAGGTCGATCGCGTTGATGCGATCGATCACCGGGACGAGTTGGGTGCCGTCCCACTGCGTCAGGCTGATCGGCGCCGAGCAGACGGCGACATACGGCGTGGGCGCGGTGCTGCACGACAGCGGTGCGTTGCCGTACGACTCGACGCTTCCGTCCGTGGCGGCGAACGCTGCAGCGATCGCCTCGCCGGTGACGTCACCGTCGATGGTCTGAGCCATCTGCCAGATGTTCATCATGACGCTCCAGCCCTGACCGCCGAAACCGGTCAGCAGCAGATCGTCGGGCATGCCGTACTCCGTTGCCTTCGTCTGATACGTGAACGCGTTGTCGTAGTGCTGGGTGCCTTCCTCGAGCAGCGCGAACGGCGTCAGGATGCCATTCTCGGTACCGGTGAGGTAGATGCCGTTCGACAGATCGCCCGCTGCGGCGAGCGCGTCGAAGTCGGTGCAGGCGCCGGACAGGACGAGCGGGATCTGTTCGGGGGTCCAGCCCAGGCGCCCCATCGCATCGACGAAGTTCCAGCAGTCCGAACCCTGTGCCGAGAAGATGATGACGTCGGGCTCGAAGTCGAGCACCTCGGTCGCCTGCGGGGTCACGTCGGGCGTGGCCGGCGCGATCGGCACACCGATGTGCTCGAGGTCCGGCTTCTCGCCGGCCCGCGCCGAGTCACCGGGCTCGGTGCCGTTGATGACGTCGAGCGGCTTGGCCTCGAGGTCGTTGTAGCAGACGACGCCCGGAGGTGTGTCTGCCCACGGCACACCGACGCGGTTCACCGTGATGCCCTCGAGCTCCTCGATCTCTCCGGTGGCGATCTGCACGAGGCCGGTGTGGACACCGAGGCAGCCGCCGCCGGCACCGATCGAGTACAGACCCGGGGTCGTGAAATCAGCGATCGTGATCGGGGTCCCGACGATCACGGGGATCTCCGAACCCTGGTAGATGCCATAGTGGGCGCCGAAGAAGTCGATCGTCGAGACCACCATGTCGGCGCCACCCGCGGACAACTCGTTCGCGCAGCGCTGGGAGTCGTCGGGCGAGACGATCGTCTTGCACAGCTCGATCTCGATCGGACGGCCACCCAGACCACCCAACTCGGTGTTGATGTACTCGGTCGCCGCCAGGATTCCCTCGGAGTACTCCGGGAACGATCCGGCGGGGTCGCCCTCGAGGTTCTGGACACCGAGCTTGATCGGCTCACCGTCGGCGGCCACCGGATCGGCGGGTGGTGCGCCCCGAAGCGGGTTGTCGCCACTCGGCTCGTCCGCCGGCTCATCAGCGGGCTCATCGGCAGGTTCGTCCGCCGGTTCGTCCGCCGGCTCGTCGGCGGGCTCGTCCGCCGGCTCATCGGCCGGTTCGTCGGCGGGCTCGTCCGCCGGCTCGTCGGCAGGTTCGTCCGCCGGCTCCTCGGCCGGAGGATCGTCGGCGGCATCGTCGTCGTCGCTCCCGCAAGCGGCGGCGACGAGCGCGAAGCTGAACGCAGCAGCGGCGATCCGCTTGGCCCGCGTCGTGGATCGTGATCGCATGGGTTGGTTCCCCCTTGTGTGGTGTTCCGGCTCGACCCCCGAGCCGGTGTCATCGGTCACAGTACGCAACCGCTGTCCGGC
>JBCBDK010000132.1:0-8429 GCA_038529675.1 Actinomycetota bacterium | reverse complement strand
CCATCGAAACTCGAACTCGGTCGCCGGTCGGCTCGAGCCGAGTTCGTCGAAGCAACGTCCACGAAGTCCCATGTGGCGAGTGTGAACGAGGGGTGTCACGTCACTGCGTCGGCAGGTGAGGCATCGCTGTCGGGGCGAACCGTGCCTGCGGATCAGGCCCTGCCCCCGGCCCGTCGTGGATCGTCTCACCGGCGACTCTGGCCGATCGACGGATCGTGAATCGTCTCACGGTGATCGGATCGGACATGCGCTCGTCGTGAATCGTCTCACTCGTCGGAGTTGGCAGGCACGGCCCCTCGCTCGACCCTGAGACGATTCACGATGGCGTGCGGCGCTGTTCGGCCGGGTGAGACGATTCGTGATGGCGTGCGGCGCTGTTCTGGCCGGTGAGACGATTCACGATGGCGTGCGGCGCTGTTTCGGCTGGGCGAGACGATTCACGACGGGGGCGTCGCATTCACGTACGCGGTTCGTTGGGATCCGCGGTGGGGCCGGCCGCACGACCTCGTGGCGGACTCGGTTGCCGTCGTCGGTCGGCGCCAGGTGGCGGAGGGGCCGAAGCAGTGGGACGTCAGCGAGTCGAGCGCTCGTCGGCAGGTTCAGCTGCTGGCGGTGCAAGCGGTCGGGCACGATCGGGCGGTCGATGGCGGAGCCAGTCACCCGACTCAATCCATGTGAGCTCCAGATCGCCGCCGTACTCGTACGCCCATGCGGCGACACCGGTCGCAGTGGTGACCGCCACTCGCCGGTAGCGGCCACCCACCACCCCCTCGACCTCGTCGAGCACGTCGAGGGCCTCGTCGATCGTCGCGGCGAGCAGGGTGAATGTGCGGCCGATCACGAGTGGTGCAGTGGCGGTCTGCGGCGTGGCGACACCGCTGGAGCCGGCTGCACCCAGCGTCTCGCCGCCGATGTCCGTGTCGGTGTCGTCGAGCACGAGCGCTGGATAGTCGAGACCGGTGTCGAACAGCCGTCCTCGGACGGTGTCGGCCCAACCGTCGTCGACGACGAAGGGCCGCATCATCGGGAAGCGGACGTCGCCGGGCAGCAGCGTCCCGTACACGAACACGTGCTCGATCTTGGAGGCCATGGGATGTGGACGCCGGTACGCGAGACGGGCGGGTGACCGACTCAGCCCTTAGCCTCGATGAATGCGTCAGAGTAGTTGATCTCGAAGTCGCCGGTGTCCGCGATCGTGGTGAGGCTGTCCGGGCCGCCCGCCAGGACGGCCGGGTCGGTGAGAAACGCCTGGAGGTCGTCGTCCAGTGCGTCGATCGCCGCCAGGTTGGGCGTCTCGTAGTACGTGAAGTTGGTCAAGGCAGCGCCCTGCTCGGCCTCGAGCAGCCAGTTGATGAAGGTGTGGGCGGTGCAGGGGCTGCCGGCGTCGACCGGGATCGCCATGCTGTCCAGCCATCGAACGCCGCCTTCCTCGGGAACGAAGTAGACGTAGCGGTCGGGATCGTCGGTCTCGACGAAGTTCCCGAACAGGTCGCCCGAGTAGTTGTGGGCGATCGCGGTTTCGCCGTCGACGAGGAGATCGTTCGCGGAATCGGTGTCGAACGCTGCGAGCCGGTCGCGCGTTTCGGCCACCAGTTGCTTCGCCTCCTCGAGTTCGCCAGGGTCGGTGCTGTTGAGATCGTGTCCGAGGTACAACAACGCTGCGCCGAGCGTCTCGCGCGGGTCGTCGAGCAGGGTGATCCGGCCGGCGAACTCGTCCGCGATCGTCGAATCGAACACGAGCCCCCACGATCGTGGGAAGTCGGTACCGACGACCGCCGTGTCGACTCCGAGACCGGTCGTGCCGACCTGGTACGGCACCGAGTACGAGTTATCGGGGTCGAAGGTGAAGCCGATGTAGTCGGCGCCGATGTTGTCGAAGTTCGGGATCGCAGCCCGGTCCAACCGCAGGAGATCGCCCGACTCGCGCATGATGCTGATCATGTAGCCCGACGGGACGATCAGATCGAATCCTGATCCGCCCTGCGACACGATCGCCTGCATCGCTTCGTTGCTCTCGTAGGTGGTCTCCGTGACCGACACGCCAAATTCGTCGCCGAATGCTCCGAGCTGCTCGGGTGCGATGTACTCAGACCAGTTGAACACGTCGAGGTCGCCATCCACCTCCCCGACTGCGCAGGAGATCGACGATGCATCGGCCGATGCTTCTCCGTCGCCGGCATCGTCGGCGGCGTCGTCGCCAGCATCGTCGCCACCCGAACACGCGGCGAGCAACAGCGCAGTGAGGGCGGCAGCGACGGAACCGTGGGGGGTGGATCTCGCCATGGCGACCTTTCTACCGAGATGAGGTCGTCACTCCCGACTGTGACCGTCGCTGTGCCAACAACGACACCGTCACGAGCACCATCGACGCGGCGAGCATGACGACCGAGACGGCGTTCACGAGCGGCGTGACCCCTCGCCGTACCACGCCGAAGACCCAGACGGGCAGCGTCGTCGCACCGGGCCCCAAGGTGAACTGGGTGATGACGACGTCATCGAGCGACAACGTGAACGCGAGCAGCGCCCCACCGGCGACGCCCGGCAGGATCTGCGGGAGCGTGACCAGTCGGAATGTCGCCCAACGTCCGGCATACAGGTCCGACGCGGCGTCCTCCAACGACGTGTCGAGACCCGCCAGCCGAGCGCGGACCACCACCGACACGAAGCTGATGTTGAACGCGATGTGACTGACGACGACGGTCGAGATCCCCTTCTCCCAGCCGAGTCCGAACCAGTCGTCGAGCGCCTCGAGCCCCTTCGAGAAGAACAGCAGCATCGAGACCGCCATCGTCACGTCCGGCACGATGATCGGGAGGTAGAGCAGCCCGTCGAAGACGCGCCGCCCGCGGAACTCGAACCGCTCGAGGGCGAACGCTGCCGTGGTCCCGAGGACCACCGCCACCACCGTCGAGACGACTGCGACCCGCAGCGACACCGACAGCGCGTCCTGAACCTGATCGTTGCGAGCGAACGCCGAGTACCACCGCGTCGTCCACCCACCCCACGAGCCGACCGTGTCACTGTCGCTGAACGAGAAGAGCGTCAGTACTGCGATCGGTGCATAGAAGAACCCCAGGACGAGCACTGCGACGACCCACAGGACCCGACGGTGCCGACCGGTCGGTGCGACCTCGGGCGCTGTCACAGCGTCCTCCCACCGCGCCGGAAGTACACGAGCGTCGCAACGAGCATCACGACGGAGATCACGACCGAGATCGCGGCCCCGCTCGGCCAGTTCCGAGCCGCCAGGAACTGTGTGACGACGTACGACCCGAGCAGCGTCGTCTTCGCGCCGCCGAGGATCTCGGGCGTGACGTAGGCGCCGAGGCTCGGGACGAACACGAGGATCGAACCGGCGACGACCCCTGGCATCGAGAGCGGAAGCACGACCCGCCGGAACGTGGACCATCCGCTCGCGTACAGGTCCCGGCTCGCCTCGATCAGCTGGTGGTCGATCCGCTCGATCGAGGCGTACAGCGGCAGGATCATGAACGGCAGGAAGCCGTAGACCAGTCCGATCACCACGGCGGTTGGCGTGAACAGCAACCGACTCTCGCCGAGGCCGATGAACTCGGTGACGTCGGACATCGGACCGTCACGTCCGAGGATGACCCGCCATGCGTAGTTGCGCACCAGGAAGTTCGACCAGAACGGGATCATCACGAGGACGACCAGCACGTTGCGGACCACCTTCGTCCGCGTCGCCATGAAGTACGCAAACGGGTAGGCGACCACCAGGCAGATCAGGGTCGTGAGGAGCGCGAGCCAGGTCGACCGCAGTGCGATGTCGAGCACCACGTCGTTGCCGAGCCGCCGGTACCCGTCGAGATTCCAGTTCCGCAGTTCGGCCTCGCCGAAGCGGTTGCGCGTCGAGAACGAGTAGATCCCGATGAGGAGCAGTGGGACGAGGAAGAAGACGACCAGGTAGGCGTACGACGGCAACGCGACGAGCAGCCCGATGCGTCGCTCGCGTCGCTCCGCAATGCGGTCGGGTCCGACCGTCACGGCCGCATCCGCGTCCCGACGTCGGCCGTGTCGACCACCGTTGACGTCTGCGGTTCGAGCACGAGCAGCGCCTCCTGCTCCCACGACACGTCGACGGTCTCGCCGGCTTCCGGGATCGGTGCCGACGCCGGGACACGCACCGTGAGCTCCACCCAGTCGACGCAAACCCGGACGACCGAGGCGTTGCCGAGATAGGCCGTCGAATCGACCCGCCCGCGGAGCGACCGGCCGACGGGCGTGCCCGGATGCGGATGGGGTGCGCTGCCATCGGCACTATCGGGCGACACGGGCGCGAGTCGGAGCCGTTCCGGCCGGATCGCGACCGACACCTCGGTGCCGGGCGCCCTCCCGGCCACGTCGCCGGCGATCCGCTCGCCCGTCGCCAGCGCGATCGTGGAGGCATCGGCGACGACACCGTCGATCGTGTTGATGTCGCCGATGAAGTCCGCGACGAATCGATCGGTCGGCCGCTCGTAGACGTCGTCCGCCGTCCCGAGCTGCAGAATCCGGCCGTCGCGCATCACCGCGATCCGGTCGCTCATCGTGAGTGCCTCGGCCTGGTCGTGGGTGACGAACACGAACGTGATGCCCAGCTCGCGCTGCAGGCCGGTCAGCTCCTGTTGCATCTCGACGCGGAGCTTCTGATCGAGCGCGCCCAACGGCTCGTCGAGCAGCAGGACCCGCGGCCGGTTGACGAGCGCCCGCGCCAACGCGACCCGCTGCTGCTGTCCGCCGGAGAGTTCTGCCGGACGCCGGCCCGACAACCCGTCCAATCGGACGAGCTCGAGCGCTTCGCCGACGCGTCGGCGCCGTTCGATCACGCCCACCTTCTGCATTCGCAGGCCGAATCCGACGTTGTCGGTCACGTCCATGTGCGGGAACAGGGCGTAGTGCTGGAACACCGTGTTGACGGGGCGGCGATGTGCTGGGACATCAGCGACCGGTGCGCCGAAGATCTCGATCGATCCGCCCGTCGGGTGGTCGAGGCCGGCGACCATCCGCAGCATCGTCGTCTTGCCGCACCCCGATGGTCCGAGCATCGAGAAGAACTCGCCCTCGCCGATGTCGAGGTCGATGCCGTCGACGGCGACGACCGTGTCGCCCCGGGTGGTGAAGGTCTTGGAGACGCCTCGAAACGCCACCGAGACCTGGCCACCGGAACTCACCCGACGACTCTGCCACATCGGCCGTCCCGGTTCGACGGGCTCAGTCGGGTGTCGCGCGCGCCTTCAGCTCGTCGAAACGCTCGCGGGCCTCGGGCGAGGCGATCCCGATCACGTCGCCGGAGATCGGAAGCCCGTCGTTGCGGCAGATGAACGCCATCGCGCCGTCTTCCACGCGGATGATCGGAATGAACTCACCGTCGTCGAGCGCGAGCTGAGCGGCGCTCCCGGCGGTCACGCCGATCGCGCGCCAACCCTGGCGCGACCGTTCGTCGAGCGTCGCGTACGTGAGGCCGTCGATGCCGATGATGCGGCCGAGGTACTCGTCGGGGACCGATGACCGACCGGGCGACCGATTGCCCGGTGCGAGCTGGAACACCTCGCGGCGACCGAACACGCGGGCGAACCGACCGGTGGCCAGAGCGTTCACCTCGTCGTTCGACGTCATGGCAACCATGCGGCCGAGTCCACGGAGGTCGAGATCGCGCGTTGCCTCCTCGGCGAGGACGTTCATCCGCCGGGCGGTCAAGCCGCCGCCGATCGCCCGCGTCACGTTGTAGGGGTCGGTGTCGACGAGCAGCGTCTTCACGCCGCGCTGCTTCAACTCGTTGCCGATGCCCCGGCCCACCGCGTGTGCGCCGGCGATGACCACGCCGTCGGCCTGCGCCTCGGCCAGCCCCAGCAACCGCGCGACCGGTCCTGCGGCGAACCCGTAGACGACGATCGTCCCGATGATGGCGAGGAAGACGATCGGCACGATCTTGTCCGCGTCGGCGACCTCGGCCTCCTCGAGTCGGAGTGCGAAGATCGCCGACACCGCAGCAGCGACGATGCCTCGTGGTGCCATGGCGGAGATGAAGGCGCGCTCACGCCAGCTCAACCCGGTGCGGATCGTGCAGATGAACACCGTGAGCGGGCGCGCAACGAACACGAGCACGCCGAGGAAGAGCAGGGACGGCAACGCCACGTCGCGGAGGGCGTCGCCCTCGATGCGTGCCGCCAGGATGATGAACAGCACCGAGATGAGCAGCGTGCGCAAGCTCTCGTTGAACTCGACGACCTGACGGATCGTCGAGGAGTCCCGCCGCGCCAGGTAGACGCCGATGACGGTGACGGCGAGGAGGCCGGACTCCTCCTGCAGCTCGTTGGCCGCGACGAAACTCCCGACGACGAAGGCGAAGGTGACCGGCACGGCGAGCTGATCGGGAATCAGGAACCGTCGCAGCGCGAGATCGAGCGCAACGGCGGCGAGCAGCCCGAAGAGCACGCCGCCAGCCAGCGTGCGTCCGACGATCAGCACGACGCTGAGCACCGCCTCGTTCGTCTCGTCCGCGAGCACGATCTCGAACGCCACGAGCGCTGCGGTCGCGCCGACCGGATCGATCAAGACTCCTTCGGCGCGCAGGATCGGCCCGGTCGTGCCCGATGGCCGGACGAACCGCAACAGCGGGCCGACGACGGTCGGCCCGGTCACGACGAGCACAGCGCCGAGGACGATCGCCGCCTCGTTCGAGATCTCGAAGATCTCACGCGCCGCATACCACGCGACCAGGAAGGTGATGACTGCGCCGAGCGTGATCAATCGGCGAACGGCGGTGCCGGTGTTCCGGAGCTCGCGAGGCGGCAGGTCGAGCCCGCCCTCGAACAGGATGAGCGCAACCGAGAGCGACACGAGCGGGAAGAGCGTGGTGCCGAGCAACTCGTCGGGCTCGACCACACCGAACAGCGGGCCGAGTGCGAGCCCGGCGATGAGCAGCATGATGATCGACGGGATCTGCGTCCGCCACGCGAGCCATTGCGCCGCCATGCCGGTCCCGACGATCACGGCGAGTGTCGGGCCGATGGCTGACTCCCCCGCCGCGACGAGTGCAGCACTCATCATCCGCGCAGAGGGTAGTGGCCAGCCGTCCGGCTGGGCAGGGCGACCGTGGCGGGAATCGACCGGCGCAGGGCCGGGTTGGGAAGTGGCATGAGTCCTCGCATCGAACGCGTCTCGTTTCCCGGCGGCGCCGGGCACGACCTGGCTGCCCGCCTCGATCTCCCGGCCGGTCCGCCGCGGGCGTTCGCACTGTTCGCCCATTGCTTCACGTGCGGCAAGGACCTGCGGTCGGCGACCCGGCTGGCGACGGCGTTGACCGACGCCGGGCTCGGCGTGTTGCGCTTCGACTTCACCGGCCTCGGCGGCAGCGACGGCGAGTTCGCCAACACGGACTTCTCGTCCAACACGTCAGACCTCGTCGCAGCGATCGACTGGCTCCGACGGGAGCACCGGGCGCCGCAGATCCTGATCGGGCATTCGCTCGGTGGTGCGGCGGTGCTGTCCGTCGCCGGAGACATCCCCGAGGTCGAGGCCGTCGTGACCATCGGTGCGCCCTCTGACACCGAGCACCTCACTCACCTCTTCGACAGCTCGATCGACGAGATCTCGTCACGGGGCGAGGCATGCGTGTCGCTCGCCGGGCGTGACTTCACCATTCGCGACGACTTCCTCGCGGACCTGCGTGAGCATCGCGTGCTCGAGCGGGTCGAGTCGATGCGCAAGCCGTTGCTCGTGTTGCACTCACCGATCGACGACACCGTGGCGCCCGAGCACGCCCGGCGCATCTTCGACGCCGCCCGGCACCCGAAGAGCTTCGTCGCCCTCGACGCCGCGGATCATCTGTTGTCCGCAGCGGACGGTGCCGAGTTCGCGGCGAGCGTGATCGCGGCGTTCGCGGCGCGACACACCAACGACGAATCGGGTGCGCTGACCGCTCCGGCTGCCACGGCGCCGGTGGTCGTCGCCGAGACGGCGCAGGGGCCCTTCCTCAACCACGTCGTCGTCGGCAGTCACCACCTGCTCGCCGACGAGCCGACCTCGATCGGCGGATTCGACGCCGGTCCTGCGCCGTATGACTTCCTCGGTGCTGCGCTCGGCGCCTGCACGTCGATGACGCTGCGGATGTACGCGGACCGCAAGGGCCTGCCGCTCGATCGGGTGACCGTCGAGGTCGATCATGCGAAGGTGCACGCCGACGACTGCGTCGAGTGTGCGGACAACGAGACCCTCACGGGTCGCAGCGGGATGATCGATCGCTTCGAGCGCCGGATCACGATCGAGGGCGACGAGCTCACCGACGCCCAGCGTCAGCGTCTGCTCGAGATCGCCGACAGGTGCCCCGTGCACCGGACGCTCGAACACGCCAGCGCCATCGCCACCGAACTCACCTGAGAACGGTCGGGGTCAGAGTCTCCCCGTTCTCTGAGAACGGGGAGACTCTG
>JBCBDK010000131.1:0-8450 GCA_038529675.1 Actinomycetota bacterium | reverse complement strand
CCGCGTCGGGCAAGTCGGCCGTGGCGATGGCGGCGGCGCGGTCGATGGCCGAACGTGGTGTCGGCGTCGACCTCGTGTCGATCGACTCGATGCAGGTGTACCGGGGGATGGACATCGGGACCGCCAAGCCGAGCGCCGCCGAACGCCGTGCGGTGCCTCACCACTGCATCGATCTCGTCGAGGCGACCGAAGAGTTCACGGTCGCCGACTTCCGAGCGGCGTACGCCGAGGCGCTCGACCGCATCGCACGGACCGGCCGTCGGGCGGTCCTCGTCGGCGGGACCGGGCTGTACCACCGAGTCGTCGTCGACGACTTCGACCTGCCCGGCGAGTACCCGGTGGTCCGGCACGAGCTCGAGCGAGAGTCCGACACCGAGGCCCTGTACAGACGGCTCGTCGAACTCGACCCTGCGGCGGCGTCGAAGATGGAGCCGGCCAACCGGCGCCGCGTCGTCAGGGCGCTCGAGGTGACGCTCGGGGCCGGTCGCGCGTTCAGCTCGTTCGGGCCGGGGGTCGACCACTATCCCGACACGCCGGTCGCCCAGCTCGGCATCCGCTGGCCCCGTGACGTGCTCGCCGACCGCATCGAGCGGCGTGTCCACGAGATGGTCGCGGCCGGCCTCGTGGCCGAGGTCGGGGCGCTTGCGCACCGAGGCCTGTCGCGCAGCGCCGGTCAGGCGCTCGGCTACAAGGAAATCCTCGAGTATCTGGAGAGCCGCATCAGCCAGGATGAAGCGGTCGAGCAGATCATCACCCGTACCCGGCAGTTCGCGGTCCGCCAGGAGCGCTGGTTCCGGCGCGATCCCCGCGTACGCTGGGTGGACGTCGAGGCCGACCCGGTCGCCGAGTGCGTGCCGACCGTCGTCGACCTCCTCGAGAACGCAACCACATGACTCGACTCTCGCTCACCAAACACCACGGGCTCGGCAACGACTTCCTCGTCACCTTCCACCCGGGTGTCGGCGGTGACGACGAGGCGGCAGACCTCGCTCGCCGGCTGTGCGATCGGCGCCGTGGAATCGGCGCCGACGGCCTCCTCATCGCCGAGTCGGCAGCGGGCAAGGCGGCGAGCATGACGCTGTTCAATGCCGACGGCTCCCGTGCGGAGATGAGTGGCAACGGCATCAGGTGCTTCGCCCAGGCACTCGCCATGCGTCGGGGTGGGGACGGCCCGCCGGTGCTCGATCCACAATTGATCGAGACCGACGCCGGCGACAAGCTGGTGACGCTGGCCGCCACGGACGATCCGGCCTCGCTGCTCGCGACCGTGGACATGGGCGCGGTCGAGCCCATCGACGAGCCCGCCCGTTGGTCGGTGCTCGGCTGCCACCCTGACCGACCTGTTGCGCATCTCAGCCTCGGCAACCCGCACTCGGTGGTGGGCGTCGACGACGTCGAGGTGGTCGACCTGGTCGACCTCGGCGGCAAGGTACCCGACGTCAACCTCGAGATCATCGAGCCCGGCCCCGAGCCGAACGCCGTGACCATGCGCGTCCACGAGCGCGGCGCCGGCGTGACCGAGGCGTGCGGGACCGGAGCGTGTGCGTCGGCGTTCGCGGCGAGGTCGTGGGGGCTGGTTGCGTCGACGGCCCCCGAGGTGGTCGTCCACATGACGGGCGGCTCGGCCACCGTGTCGTTCGACGACGATCGACCGGGCGTCGTGACGCTCACCGGCCCTGCCACGCTCGTCGCGAGCATCGAGATCCACGTCGACCTCGACACCGGGGGTGACCTCGCATGACGAACTGGCAGTACGACGAGGCGCTCGCCGGGACGCTGATCGACCGGACGATCCGGGAGAAGATCGTGCTCGTCGGAGTCGGCCTCGCCGGCGACGATGATGAGTCGGTCGACGCCAGCCTCGACGAACTCGAACTGCTGGTCGACACCGCCGGCGCGGACGTCGTGGCCCGCCTGACCCAGCAGCGGCAGTCACCCGACCACACCTGGTATGTCGGCAAGGGCAAGGCCGAGGAGCTCAAGGAGCTGTGCCTCGCTCTCGACGCGGACACCGTCGTGTTCGACAACGAGCTGACGCCGGCCCAGCAGTACAACCTCGAGAAGCTGCTGAAGCGGACGGCGATCGATCGGACGGCGGTGATCCTCGACATCTTCGGGCAGAACGCCCACACGCTCGAGGGCAAGGCGCAGGTCGAGTTGGCGCTGCTCCGGTACCGCCTGCCGCGTCTGCGGCGCGGCGCCTCGGCGAAGCTGAGCCAACAGCGCGGTGGCGTCGGCGCCCGCTTCGGCGGCGGCGAGACCAAGATCGAGACCGACCGTCGTCGCATCATGCGCCGGATCAACAAGCTCGAACGCGATCTCGCCGAGTTGGCCGACACTCGTGCACTCCAGCGCAAGAGCCGCAACCGGAGCGGCCTCGCAGCGGTCACGATCGTCGGCTACACGAACGCCGGCAAGTCGACGCTGCTCAACACGCTCACCGACTCCGGCGTGCTCAGCGAGGACCGGCTGTTCGCCACCCTCGATCCGACCACGCGCCGCTTGGCGCTACCCGGCGGTGAGCCGGTGCTCCTGACCGACACGGTCGGCTTCATCAGCCGGCTCCCACACGGTCTGGTCGAGTCCTTCAAGGGCACGCTCGAGGTCGCGGCGCTCGCCGAATACCTCGTCCACGTCGTGGACGCCAGTGCTCCCGACCCCGAGGCGCAGATCACCGCCGTGCGCGAGGTCCTCGCCGAGATCGGCGCGGACGACGTGCCCGAACTCCTCGTGTTCAACAAGGCGGATCTCGCTCCGGGCACGGCCAAGGAACTCGTCACCGACCACCAGGGGTCGGTCGCGGTCAGTGCCGTGTCCGGCCAGGGGATCGAGACGTTCCTGCGAACGCTCGGCGACCGCCTCCGAGCCCTGACCGTCGTCTACGAACTCGTCGTGCCGTACGACCGCGGCGACGTACTCGCTGCCGTCCACCGTGAGGGCGAGGTCGTCTCGGTCGGCGACGGGCCTGACGCGTGGACGATCCGCGCCCGTCTGGCAGACGCGTCGGCCGGACGACTCTCCGAGTTCGTCACAGCTGGTGCTTCCGATGGCGAGGAGCCGACGGGGTGAGCCCGGTGCCGTCCGGCGGGTTCGTTCCACCGCCGTACCCGTACGACCGGCTCCGCGAGCTCACCGCTGAGGCCGAACGCCGATTCGGTGACGTCGTCGACCTGTCGGTCGGCACGCCGTTCGATGCACCGCCCGCCGCCGTCGTCGATGCACTGGCCACCAGCGGGAGCGAGCGGAGGTATCCACCGAGCGTCGGGACACCGGCGTTCCTCGATGCGGCGGCCCGCTGGATGCAACGTCGACTCGGCGTCGACGTCGCCCCGTCGGCGGTCGGCGCAACGATCGGCTCGAAGGAGTTCGTCGCGTCGCTGCCTCGCTTCATGGCCTTGCGCGATCCCAGCCGCGACACCGTGTTGTATCCGGCCATTGCGTACCCGAGCTATGAGATGGGAGCGACGCTCGCTGGGCTGCGAGCGGTCCCGGTCGCGGCCGACGATCGGGGCCGGATCGAGCTGTCGTCGGTCAGCGAGGACGATGCTCGCCGCGCCGCCCTGCTCTGGGTGAACACGCCCGGCAACCCCACCGGTCACCTCGACGACCTCGGTGCTGTGGCCGAATGGGGGCGCGCACACGACGTGCCTGTGTTCTCCGACGAGTGCTACGTCGAGTTCACGTGGTCGGGGCCGCCGCGGTCCGTGCTGCAACACGGCGCCGACGGTGTCGTCGCCGTGCACTCGCTTTCGAAGCGGTCGAACCTGGCCGGCGTGCGAGTCGGTTGCTACGCCGGCGATCCCGACATCGTCGGCTACCTCCGCGAGGTCCGCAAGCACGCCGGGATGATGGTGCCAGGCCCGGCGCAAGCCGCAGCGATCGCCGCATTCGACGACGACGTGCACGTCGAGGAGCAGCGCGATCGATACCTGCATCGGTTGCGCCATCTGGCCGAGGTGCTGGGTGAGTGGTCGGGCGACGAGGTGCCGCTCCCCGATGGTGCGTTCTACCTGTGGGTGCGAGCCGGCGACGGCTGGGAGCTGACCCGTCGCCTCGCCGCCGAGGCCGGCACGATCGTGAGCCCCGGCGAGTTCTACGGCGAGGGCGGGGCTGCGTACGTACGCGTGGCCGTGGTACAACCGGATGACCGCATCGACCTCGTCGCAGCACGACTCCGTGCCGCGACGACCGACCGCCGCGATCACGCATGACCTTCACCACCTCGGCGCCACCGACCACGCCATCATCGCCGGTTCCCGTCGCACGCCGATCCCGCCGGAGTCGCACGATTGGTGCTGCCATCGCCGTGGTCGGTCTGCTCGCCGCAGTGTTGCTCTGGTTCCTCGCCGACGCCCGCCACGACGACGCGGTCCGATCGCTGGCGCGCGCACCGGTGGGCTGTGACACGACGCTCGACTTCGCCGAGCCGGGTGAGTATCTCGTGTTCGTCGAGACCCGCGGGGAGATCCCGACCGTGCGGGGCGACTGCGAGCTCGAAGGTGGCTTCGACCTCGCTGGCGGCCAGGCGGGCGATGGAGCCGGCCAGCGTGTGCCGTCCGTCGAGCTCACGGTGGTCGATCCCGACGGCGAGACCGTGCCCGTCGTGTCTCGTCGAGATCGCGAGTCCTACGATCGTGCCGGTTCGGTCGGCGTGAGTGCGGCGCGGATCACGATCTCCGAAGCCGGCGACCACGTCATCCGCGTCGAGAGTTCGTCGACGTCGGCGTTCGCCGTAGCGATCGGGGCAGATCCCGCCGAGGGTGTGGGCGCCTTGCGCCTCGCTGCGCTCGCCGCCGCCGTGCTCGGTCTGCTCGTCGGCGCTGCCATCGCCGTCGTTCGGGTCCGCGGCGATGCGCCACCGCCGCCACCTCCCGGCAACTGGCCCCCTGTTGCCGGTGGCCCGCAGCCCGGCGGGTGGGGCGCCCCGGTGGCGACCGGCCCGCCACCGATGCAGACGCCGTCGGGGCCGCCTGCGGCATCGAACCCCGGTGCGGCCTCGTGGCCTCCGGTCACGCCGCCCGGCCAACCTGCGTCGCCGCCGCCATCGCAGCCATCGCCGCCACCTCCGTCGTCGTGGCCGTCTGCACCGGCGGCTCCGACCGCCGGTGCGCCGCCGTCGCCTCCGGCCGGCTGGTCGAACGATGCCGGCGCGATGGGCGCGCCGCCGGCGGCGCCAGGTGCGCACGGCCCCGTCGATTCGGCGTCGCCGGCCGAGGGCGCACCGCCGTGGCTCACCGACCAGGAGCCGTCGCCATGGGATTCCGAGGCCAGGGAGCCTCGAGACCGTGACGACCCGGTGCCGCCGCCGACCTGACGGGGTCGAACAGTCAGTAGCGACGCATCACGGTGACGACGCGGCCGAAGATCTCGACCTCGTCGGCACGAAACGTCATCGGCTCCATCGTCGGGTTGGCCGGGACGAGGGTGACCTCGGCGCCGGACCGTTCGTACGACTTGACCGTGGCCTCACCGCCGGGGATGCCGGCCACGACGATGTCGCCGTTGTTCGGGTGGTCGATCTGCGTCGCGACGACGAAGTCGCCGTCGAGGATCCCGAGATCGATCATCGACTCGCCCCGGACGCGGAGCATGAAGAGCTCGCCATCGCCGGCGAAGTCGACCGGCACGGGCAGCAGTTCCTCGACGTTCTCCTCGGCGAGCACGTCGGTGCCTGCAGCGACGTCGCCGACCAACGGCACGTGACGAACAGGTCGGCGCTCCATGACGGCCCCGGAGTTCGGGTCGTAGCGGACCTCGATGGCTCGGGGTTTGGTCGGGTCGCGACGCAGGTAGCCCAGTCGCTGCAGCGTGTTGAGGTGGCTGTGCACCGTCGAGGGCGAGGTGAGACCCACGGCATCGCCGATCTCGCGGACCGACGGCGGGTACCCGCGATCGCGCATCTGCTGTTCGATGAACATGAGGATCTCGCGTTGGCGTGTACTGATCTTCGGGGCCATGCCGAACATGGTACCGAACTTCGGACACGTGAAGCAAACATCTGTACGTCGAACACACGTTGGAGAAACGGGAGGTAGGAGGTTGACGCGTTCGGTGTGAGCTGGTTGACTGGCCTTGCCGCTCGATCGAACAGAAGTTTGCGTCCGGGCACATCGGTCGAACGAACCAGAACACGACCTGCCGAGCCGTTGGGGAGCACGACATGACCACCGCCACGATGATCCGACCGGCCGACGTCCGACGTCCCCGAGCACATCGCGCCGGCCCCGTCGGGGCGAGTTGCACCCCGCCGGCGGTGTCAGGCGGCGGTCCGACCGATCGGTACGTGCGGGTCCGACGACCCCGGCCGGTCTCATCGCCGAACTACGGACTGCGTCGACTTGCCGCGTTGGCCGTCGCGTCGGTGGTGGCCGTCGGCTTGTTCGCCGCCGTGGGCGGTGTCGTGGCGAGCTTCGGCGGCGCACCTGCCTCCGCCGCCGAAGCCTCGCCCGCGTTCTCCTCGAACGCTGCACCCGCGCACCACGTCGCACAACCGGGGGACACGCTGTGGAGCATTGCCGACAAACATCGCGGCGGGGTCGATCACGGCCGGTTCGTCGACGCGCTCATTCGCCTCAACGGCGGCACGACGCGCATCGAGGTCGGCCAGGCCGTCCGACTGCCCTGACCGACACGGTCGACGAGCAGGCGCGCCGTTCGGCTCCGGCGGCGCGGTCAACCGTCCGCGTGGCTGCCACTGTGTCGTACGGCCCGTTGGCGCGTTGCGGCAGGGATAGCCTGACCGTGTGCAGTGTCCATCGTGCCGAGCCGACGACTCGAAGGTCGTCGAGTCTCGGGTCGCCGAGGAAGGTGCGGCGATCCGACGACGCCGCGAGTGCCTCAGCTGCGCGAAACGCTTCACGACGTTCGAACGGGTCGACCACGTCCCGCTCACGGTCGTCAAGGCGTCCGGCGTCCGCGAGCCGTTCGACCGTTCAAAGGTCGTGTCCGGCCTGGTCGCTGCGACCAAGGGTCGTGACGTCGACGAGGTGACGCTGGAGGCCACTGCGACTCGGGTCGAGGACGCGGTTCGCCTGAAGGGCAGCGAGATCAGCTCCGCGGTGATCGGGCTCGCCGTGCTCGACGAGCTGCGACCGCTCGACCAGGTCGCATACCTCCGATTCGCGAGCGTCTACAAGCACTTCGATGCGGCTGCCGACTTCCACCGCGAGATCGAACTGCTCGAGAAGTCAGCGCCCGGCTGAGTCGCGACGTCGGACGAAGGCGCCGATCTGCGCTCGGCGACTCCCGGAATCCGGTGGCGACCGTACGCAAATCGGGCGCTGTGCCTCAGCGTCGGCGCCGCCAGCGTTGGAACAGGAACTGGTCGTCGTCCACCACGAGTTGGACGAGCTCGAAGGCGCTCGTCACGTCGGCGCCGTCGCGGGTGAGCCGCGGGCCGCGACCACCGACGATGCCGGGTGAGGTGGTGAGGTCGAGTTCGTCGATCAGGTCCGCCGCAGCGAGTGCGCCGTTGAGCGCTGGGCCGCCCTCGGCTTGCACGACCGTCGCCCCGAACCGGCGTCTGAGTTCGCGGAGCGCGACGTCGAGGTCGACCTCCTCACGTCCGGCCCGCACGATGTCGACACCTGCGGCCTCCGCGGCGGCCAGCTCCGTGGTCTCGGTGGTCTCGGTCGTGACGATCAGTCCTGCGCCGGATCGGAAGAGTTCGCTGTCGACATCGACGTGTCCCGATCTCGTGACGACGGCGATGCGTTGCCCGGGCGTAGCAGGCGGGCCGTACCCCTCGCCCGCTGCCGTCCCCGCGCCGACCAGCACGACGTCGGCGAGCCGACGGAGCCCGAGCAGCACGGCCGAGTCGTTCGGGCTCGACAGCGCACCGGAGGCGCCGTCCACCACGGTCGACCCGTCGAGCGACGAGACCATGCACAGCAGGACCCACGGTCGATCGGCCGGCGGCTCGCCGAGCACGGCCGAGTACGCGGACTCGACGGTTGCATCGCATGATGGCTCGGGGAGCACTCGCCGCATGCGCCGCATGTTCGCATCGCCCGCCTCCCGCGTCCACGTCGCCGTCGCCGACCGTGGGCCTGGTGGCGGCCTCCGAGCAGCGCGCTGCACTCTGCCAACATGGTCCGATGAGCGAGACGCGCACCGCCTTCCGGACCTGCCCGCTGTGCGAGGCCGGGTGCGGGCTCGAGATCACCGTCGCGCGCGACGAGTCCGGCGAGGAGCGCGTGCAACGAATCCGCGGTGACCTCGACGACGTGTTCTCGCGGGGCTTCATCTGTCCGAAGGGCTCGACCCTTCGCCAGCTCCACGAGGATCCCGACCGCCTCCGCCGCCCGCTCGTCAAGCGCGACGGCGTGCACGTGGAGGTGTCGTGGGATGAGGCCTGGGCGGAGGTCGATCGTCGCCTCGGCAGCGTCATCGCCGAACACGGTCGCGAGGCGCTCGCTGTGTACGTCGGCAACCCGAACGCCCACAACCTC
>JBCBDK010000130.1:0-8490 GCA_038529675.1 Actinomycetota bacterium | reverse complement strand
CGAGACGACCACCGATGCCGACGGCCGCTACGGGTTCACCGAGCTCACGCCCGGCACCTACTCGGTCCGCTTCGTCCTGTCGACGTTGCCGAACGGGTTCACGCTGACGACGCAAGATGTCGGCGGCGACGCCTTGGACTCCGACGCCGACCCGACCACGGGGGAGAGCGCGCCGACCACGCTCGACGCCGGCGAGGACGATCCGACGCTGGACGCCGGGATCGTGCCACCCGACTTCGATCTGGAGGCCGTGAAGGACATCGCGGCGACCGAGGTTCGAGCCCGCGTCGCGGTGTGGGATGTGGCGGCGATCAACCGTGGCCCCGACACGGCGATCGGACCGATCACGATCATCGACCGGATCCCTGCCAACCAGACCTTCGTCGAGGTGCGCAACACGACCGGCAGCTGCTCGGTCGCCGGTCAGGTCGTGACCTGCGTGTTCGACACCGACCTGGCGGCGGGCGAACGCGTGACCGGCCAGGTCGTCACGAGTGTTGCGCCGGGCGCGGACTCGATCGACAACTCGATCCAGGTGACGAGTCCATTCAGCGACGGCGAGCTCGCCGTGTTCTCGAATACCGACGAGGCGGTGTCGCCGTTCGGTGGCGAACTCCCGCGGACCGGTGGCTCCGGCGCCGGCTCGTTCGTCGGCTGGGCGTTCGCCTTCCTCCTCGCCGGTGCAGTGGCGCTGCTCGTCACCCGGCGGCAACGGAATCGATGGTCTGACCCGGTGGCGACCTAACCTCGCCACCCATGGCGAACCCTCCGGCCACGCAGTACTCGATCACGCTCGACGTCACCCTCGACAACGTTCCGGGCGTGTTGGGTCGCCTCTGCACGGCGATCGGTGACGCCGGTGGAAACATCTTCGCCATCGAGGGGTTCGTCGCGAAGGGCCGCGAGCTCGAGCGTGACATCGTCGTCAACTGCTCGTCGGTCGGCCATCAGCAGGAGATCGTCGCGGCGGTCGAGGCGACGGCCGGGGTTGCCCTCGAGGGTTGGTACGACCGGACGTTCCGCATGCACGAGGGCGGCAAGATCGAGGTCCTCCCGCTGTGCCCGGTCGCCGACCAGGACGATCTGTCGATGGCCTACACACCGGGCGTGGCCCGAGTCTGCAACGCGATCGCCGCCGACCCCGACGTCGCGGACACGCACACCGTGCGCAAGAACACGGTGGCGATCGTGTCGGACGGCTCGGCGGTGCTCGGCCTCGGCGACATCGGCCCCAAGGGTGCCATGCCGGTGATGGAGGGCAAGGCGCTGCTGTTCAAGGCGTTCGGCGGCGTCGACGCGTTTCCGATCTGCATCGACACGAACAGCCCCGAGGAGATCATCGAGACCGTGATCCGCCTCGCTCCCACGTTCGGGGGCATCAACCTCGAGGACATCGCCGCACCCGGCGCGTTCCAGGTCGAGGAAGCGCTCCAGGATCTCGACATCCCGGTGTTCCACGACGATCAGCACGGCACCGCCGTCGTCACGCTCGCCGCCGTCGAGAACGCACTGCGCATCACCGGCAAGCGGATGGCAGACCTGACCATCGTCATCTCCGGCGTCGGTGCGGCCGGCGTGGCGATCGGGAAGATTCTCCTGAACGCCGGTGCCGGCAAGATCATCGGCGTCGACTCGAAGGGCTCGGTGTTCGACGGCCGCGAGGGCCTCAACCAGTGGAAGCAGTGGTTCGCCGAGAACACGAACCCCGACAAGATCGCCGGAGCGCTGTCCGACGTGATGCACGGTGCCGACGTGTTCATCGGCGTGTCGGCGCCCGACATTCTGTCCGTCGACGACATCGACGCGATGAACGACGATCCGATCGTCTTCGCCATGGCCAACCCCGACCCCGAGATCAAGCCGGAGCTGGTCGGCGACCGTGTCGCGGTGATGGGGACGGGTCGCAGCGACTACCCCAACCAGATCAACAACGTGTTGGCGTTCCCCGGCATCTTCCGCGGCGCGCTCGACGCGTACGCGTCCGACATCACCGAGGGCATGAAGCTCGCCGCCGCCGAGGCGATCGCCGCATCGGTGACCGACGACGAACTGACGGCGACCAACATCATGCCGAGCGTGTTCGATCCGTCGGTCTCGATGAAGGTCGCGGAAGCGGTCGCCGCCGCGGCCGTCGCCGACGGGGTGAGCCGCCACCGCTGAGCGCGTTCGAGGGCGCCTCATCGTGGCGGAGCGCGCGAATCGCCAGGTCAGCGGGGAGTTGCAAGGATTCCTCAAGAACGGGTCGGGATCTGCCGATACCTGACATGTGAACGGTTCGTTGCGAAGCGGGGAAGATCCACCGCGCAGTCGTGCACGACCAACCGAACCGACCTACCTTCGCCGCATGGGCGAGTCGGGAGCGAGCGACGGTACTTCCGTGCCCGGCTCGACGACCTCGACGCCCTCCACCGTGGCACTCACTCAGTCGCCGTCGGCACGTGCGATCTGGATGCGTCGCATCGGCGTCGTCGCACTCCTGGCTGCGCTCGCCGGCGCGATCTTCGTCCGCCGCTCGACCATCACCGACGCGATCGGTGAGATCGGCAAGCTGCCGCTCGTCGCCGTCGCCGGCCTCGTCGCGCTTGCCGCCTACGAGCGTTGGTCGCGTGCGGACATCACCGCGAGGCTGCTCGGCCCGCTTCGCACCCGCCACGGCTTCGTCGTCCACGACGTCGGCAACGCCGTCAGCAAGGGCGTGCCGATGGGCGGTGCACTCGGCACGGCCGTGCGCTGGTCGATCGTCCGCCGCCACGAGGTCTCCTCGGTTCGATTCGCCACGATGCTCGTCGCGTACGGCGTCGCCACCACACTGGTCACCTGGGTGCTGCCCCTGGGCGCCCTCCTCGTCGACCTCGTCGGGCGGCGCATGACCGCGACCGACGGCATCCTCGTCCTCGTCCTCACCCTGGGGATCATCGCCCAGGTCGGCTTCTGGTTCGTCGTGCTCGGCAACGATCGAGTCGAGCGCATCGCCTCACGATTCACCGCGAACATCTGGCGACGTGCGGCTGCACGGCTCACGGTGCTGCGCAACCACGACGCCGAGGGCATGGTCGTCGAGGTTCGCCGTGAACTCCGCACCGAGGCGCGTCGGGCGCTGCCGCTGCTCCTGCGCACCGGGCTCGCGCAGGCCTGCGGTGCTGTGATCCTCTTCGTTGCCTTGCGCTCGCTCGGCGTCGGCTCCGAGCTGGGCGCCACCGAGTTCTTCCGCCTGTTCTTCCTCACCCATCTGCTCGGCACCTTCGCGCCGACCCCCGGCGGCGTCGGCGTGGTCGAAGCGGGAATGTCCGGCGCGCTCGTCGCCGCAGGCGTCGCGCCGACCGCGGCACTGGCCGGCGTGCTGGTGTACCGCTTCCTCACGTACGTGCTGCCGATCTGTGTGGGCACTGCGCTCTATCTCGTCTGGCGACGGGCCGCTGCGCCGGCGGTCGATTCGGCGACGGCGACCACGTCTGCGATCGGCAGCGCTCACCCGCCGGTTCGTGACGGTGCGGCCGAGCCGACCACACTGGCCGCTCATGGGGCATCCATCGGCGCCGACCTTCCACACGTTCCACGCCCTGCGAATCAAGGGTTTCGCCAACGTCGGAACGCTCGTCGAGATGACCACGCTCGAGGAGTCGAGCGTCGGTGGGCATCTTGATGAGCGACTGTCGATCGGTCACACCCTCTTCCGCGAGAACCGCGGTCTCTGGCAGCTGACCCCCGACGGTCGCGCAGCGCACGCCGACGAACTCGCCGCCGACCTCGACGGTCTCGACATCGCCGACGCCTTCGCTGACGCGTACGACACCTTCCTGTCGATGAATGCCGAGTTCAAGCACCTGTGTGGGGACTGGCAGCTCAAGGGTGGTGAGCCGAACGACCACAGCGACCCCGGCTACGACGGCGACGTGATCGACCGCCTCTCCGACCTGCACGAGCGCGCGCACCCGATCGTCGATGCATTCGGATCCGCCGTCGACCGGTTCGGCCCCTACTCCGGGCGTCTCGCCGCCGTGCTCGAGCGGGTGCGGGCAGGCGAGTCGAACCTCTTCACCGGTGTGATGTGCGGCAGCTACCACGACGTGTGGATGGAGCTGCACGAGGATCTCATCCTCAGCCAGGGCATCGACCGGACCGCAGAGGGCTCGTTCTGAACACGCGAACGTCGTCGATCGCGCCGACGTCGACGGAATAGCCTGACGGCATGGCGCGCTTCGGTCGAGTTCTCACCGCGATGATCAGCCCGTTCGACGAGTCGGGTGCCCTCGACGTCGACGGCGCCGTGGAACTGGCCACGTGGCTCGTCGAGCAGGGCAACGAGGGACTCGTCCTCTCGGGGACGACCGGCGAGGCGCCGACGCTCTCGATCGACGAGAAGCTCACACTGTTCGAGGCGGTGGCGTCCGCCGTCACCGTGCCGATCATCGCCGGTACCACCGGGTCGAACACGATGCACGACATCGGCCTGACCGTCGAGGCCGAGAAGCTCGGCATCGCCGGGATCCTCGGCGTGTGCCCGTACTACAACCGCCCCAGCCAGGCCGGGATCGAGGCCCACTTCCGGGCGATCGCCGACACGACCGACCTGCCGGTCGTGCTGTACGACATCCCCGTGCGGTCCGGTCGCAAGATCGACGCCGACACGATCCTGCGCCTCGCGACCGAGGTGCCGAACATCGTCGCGCTGAAGGATGCCGCAAACAATCCGGGGGCCACGTCGCACGTGATCCAGGCCGCACCGAACGACTTCGAGGTCTACTCCGGTGAGGACCCGTTGACGCTGCCGCTCCTGGCCGTCGGTGCCGTCGGCGTGATCGGCGTGGCGACGCACTGGTGTGCGCCCGACATGCGCGAGATGTTCGACGCATGGGGTCGCAACGACATCAGTGCGACGCAGAAGGCCAACGCCCGCATGCTCGAGTCGTTTGCGTTCGAGACGGGCGACATCGCACCGAACCCGGTGCCGACCAAGGCGATGTTGCGCACGCTCGGCAAGCCCGCCGGTGAGCCGCGCCTGCCGATGGGGCCGACCCCTGCGGGCCTCGAGGATGAGGCGCGCGGCGTGTACGAGCGTCTGACCGCTGCTCGCGGTTGACGCTCGGCAGCTCGCCTGCGCTGCTCTCTTCGACGCCCACGGACGCACCGACCGCGGCGTCCGCCTTCGGCAAGCGAAGCGAGTGGGGCGCGATGCTGCGATGCTGTGACGATGGCCGATGCCTCACGACCCCTGCTGCGCCCGACCGGCGCGCCGCAACCACTCACCCGACCGCCCGACCCGGAGGTGCCCGTCCGCGTGGTCTTCCTCGGTGGGCTCGGTGAGATCGGCCGCAACTGCATGGCGATCGAACAGGGCCGCACCGACGACCCCGACCGCACGATCGTGCTCATCGACTGCGGCCTCATGTTCCCCGAAGCGAACATGCACGGGATCGACCTGATCCTGCCCGACTTCACCTATCTGCGTGAGCATGCCGAGCAACTCGCCGGCATCGTCATCACCCACGGGCACGAAGACCACATCGGCGCCATCCAGTATCTACTTCGCGATGTCGACGGCATCGGCGACCTCCGGTCCGAACCGCTGCCGGTCTGGGGGTCGGCGCTCTCGCTCGGCATCGCCCGCAACCGGATCGAGGAAGCCGGGTTGATGAAGCGCATCGACATGCGGCCCGTGACCGACGGCGAACAGATCCAGGTCGGCAGCGGCATCGGCGAACTCGTCGTCGAGTTCATCCCCGTGACGCACTCGGTGCCGCACGCCCACTCGATCGCGGTCCAGACGTCGCAGGGGGTGGTCCTCCACTCCGGTGACTTCAAGATCGACCTGACGCCGGTCGACGAGCGGCGAGCCGACCTGGCCCGTATCGGTCAGCTCTCGAAGACCGCCGGCATCCGCCTGCTGATGAGCGACTCGACGAACGCCGAGGAGCCCGGCTTCGCCCCGAGCGAGTCGTCGGTCGGTGGCGTGCTCCGGCGTCTGTTCGCCGAGCACCGTGACCGTCGCATCATCACGGCGAGCTTCGCCAGCCACCTGCACCGGATCCAGCAGATCGCAACGGCAGCGATCGAGGACGGACGCAAGGTCGCCACGCTCGGGCTGTCGATGCGCAAGAACGTGAGGCTCGGGCTCGACCTCGGCGTGTTGAACCTGCCCGAGTCGTCGATCATCGACATCGAGGACATCGACCGGTACGAGCCGAATCAGATCTGCGTCATCTCGACCGGATCGCAGGGCGAGCCGATGTCGGCCCTCGGGTTGATGGCGCGCGGCGAGAACCGCTTCATGAAGATCGGCGAGCACGACACGATCGTGCTGTCCAGTCACGCGATCCCCGGCAACGAGGGCAACGTCAACAAGGTGATGGACGGCCTGCTGCGGCTCGGCGCCGACGTCGTCCACTCCGGGATCATGGACGTCCACGCGACCGGACACGCGCAGGCCGACGACATCAAGACGTACCTGTCGATCGTCAACCCCGAGTGGTTCGTGCCGATCCACGGCGAGTACCGCCACATGGTCGCGAACGCCAATCTGGCCGAGTTGATGGGTGTCCGGCGCGACCACATCGTCCAGTGCGAGGACGGCGACGTCATCGAGTTGTCCGCCGATGGGCTGCAGCCGGTCGGGCGGGTGCCGGCCGGCTACCTCTATGTCGACGGCATCATCGGCGACGTCGGGGCCGGCGTGCTGCGCGACCGTCAGAAGCTGGCGGAGGAGGGTGTGGTCGTCGTCGTTGCGTCGGTCGACATCCAGACCGGCAAGGTGCTGACCGGACCCGACATCATCACCCGCGGCTGGGTGTACGCGCCCGAGGCCGAGGACCTGCTCGACGAGGCGTGCGACACGGTCGAGGCAGCGCTGGAGAAGGCGCTGGCCGAGGGCGTGAAGGACGTCGATCGTCTCGAACGTGAGATGCGTCGGGCGACTGGCAAGTTCGTCAACGAACGCACCCGCCGCCGCCCCCAGATCGTCCCCGCCCTCATGGAGGTCTGACGGCGGACCTTAACTCGGAAGGTCTGAGGAGGACCTCGACTCGGGAGGTCTGACGGGGCGCAGCGCCGAGGCATCTGGTGGCATTGCCGAAGACATCTGCCGTGTCCGCGAGTCGTCCATGCGGTGACACGTCTATGGTGCGGCGCGGGTGGTCAGCACAAGTACGCGGAGCGACCGGAGGTACATGATCGTGTCGGACCCCCCATCAGAGCGTGCATCGCAGTCTCCTCGAGTGCGCATCCACTCCACATCTCGGCTGGTGTACGCCGGACTGCATGCGCAACTCGTCCAGCGCGCCGGTGTGGCTGTGGAACCCGAGGAGAGTCTGTCCGAAGGGGTCGTCGAGGTCGTCGCACCGAGCCTTCGGGCGATTGACGACGTCGGAACCACAGGGGAGAGCATCCTGTGTGTCGTCGATGAGCCACCCCCGGTCGATGAAGTCGTGACGGCCGTGCGGTCAGGAACGAGCGTGGTGATGTCGAGCGCAGACGGTGCTGAACTCGGGGTCGTGCTCCGATTGGTGTCGGGTGGGTTTACGGTGTTGCCAAGGGAGCTCATGCGATGTGTCGGGGAACGAGCAGCGCAGGTGCGTGCATGCAACGAACTCACCGAGACGGAGCGAGCGGCCCTTCAGGCTGTCGCTGATGAGCGGCGGGTATCGGAGATCGCACGGGACCTCAACTACTCCGAACGCACAATTCGTCGCCATCTCAGGCGTGCGTACGCGAAACTGGGCGTGAGCACCCGACCCACGGCGGTCGCAGTGGCCTTGAGATCCGGGATCGTCGAAGATCGGTTGATCGGCCGGCGAGGGAGGTCGATGTGAGCTCGAATGAGGTGCTCATCGTGGTGGTGTTCGGTGGAGGCCTCGTGGTCGGAACGGCGGCGCTGGTCCACATCTGGACCACGCCTACCGATTCGTGGCGACGCACCAGACTCGGTGTGCTCGGACGGGTGCTCTGGACCGTGTTCCTTCTGCCGGTGTTCGGCCTCATCACCGTGGGCGTGGCCGTAGCGTATTGGTTGATCGTCGGCCGTCGCGTCCGGCGAGAGGGCCGGTAGCGGCGCCTGGCGCGATCGTCAGGTGCCGCAGGACGGACTGGTGTGTGGAGACGGGTCACCAACCGGGGTTGCTGACATAGGGCGGTCCGGTCGGTGTTGCGTACGCGGTGAACTCGTGCTCCACGTCGACGCACAGTTCGTGTGCGGGACTGCCGCATGCCTCGGCTGTCGCCTCGGCTTTGACCCAGCGGGTCGGGTCTCCAGTGACCTGGATGGTGATGTCCTTGATGAATGCGCCAAAGACGCCCACTTTGTCGGCATCGTGGGCGACGACTTCGACGGTTGGTGTCGAGCCGTAGCAGAACTTGAAGGTGGCTGTGTGCCGTGCCTGTGTCGTGCTGAACGCATCGAGCTCTTGCTGGATGTCGACGAAGTCGCAGTGAACGGCGTTGGCTGGCGTTGCGCTCGCAGCAACCGCGACCGCACTCGGCGGCGCGACGCTCGCAGCG